>CAYYEL010000021.1:0-28360 GCA_964470845.1 uncultured Bacteroidaceae bacterium
TACCTGACGGGCAGGAATACCAACCGAGCGCAGCGCGGCAACAGCAAAGGTCGATTCCTCGCCGCAACGTCCATAGGCCGTGCGCACTGTTGCAAGAGGCGAGCTTGTGCGGCTGTCCGAAGGAGTGTATGTTACCTTCTCGTGGCACCAGTGGTTGACTTCGAGCACAGCATCGTACATCGACAGATTGCGCACACGCTCTTTGAGTTCCTCATAAAAGACCTTGCGGCTCTCGTCCATATTTTCGTTGTTCACACGCACGGGAAGCACAAAATGCAGAAACTCGCGATCGGGCACATCAGCTCCCCACGGCATTTCGGCGCGTGCCTTCAACGCATAATCGACATTCATCAGATGATAATCGCCCGAATAATCGACAACGTCGGGCAAAGGCATATAGGCATACAGGAATTGCAAGGCCTGACGCTGCTGTGTCGATAGCTGTTTATCGAACACCTTCAAATAATCGGTACCGGCAAATTGAACACTGCGCTGCTCAAAATCCTTTACAAATGCTTCGTTCCCATCGAATCCTTTTTTCTGTGCCGGGCCGCAAGCGGCAATCAGCAACAAGGCAAGCGCTCCAACAAGAGCATTGATACTTTTTCTCATATAAGTTTGAATTATTTATAATTTTGTCCCAAAATATGTTACAAGGCGTAAATATAAGCATAAAAATAAAAAAGACAACTACGGTTGTCTTTTTATTTCATCAGTGCACCTTTTTAGTTGCACCGTTTTTTAATTACTACAATTGCTGACACTGCGACACGAATCGATGAATATCGCGCTGCGTGTATCTGACGTTGCCCCAATGCGACAGCTGCACAGCACTATAATCGTCAAAGATATTATAATGCTGAACAATCCACTGTTTAAGCTCGCGCGAGACGGGCATTTGCAACAGTCGGCTATAATAGAGTGCATTTACAATGCACAGAGCAACATTGGGATTCTCCTTATATAATATGTCAATCTCGCGGCACTGCAAAAAACGTGCAAAAGCCTTATGTATATAGAATCGACGGCGGTTGAGCAGATAGGCGACGGCCGAAAAATTAAAAAAAGCAGTGCGGATAAGATTCCGAGGAGTGGTGGCCACCCCCTTGTGCACAAGTCCCCACGTGCGTTGCATTGTCCAGACGTCGGCACGCAGATTCCCGATTGACACCTTAAAGCCTCCATAAGAATTTATCTCGACACTTATCACACCTCGGTATTTACGATAAATTGCACGCCAATCAATCTCGTCTTGAACAACAAGGTCAATGTCGCGTGCCGTTTGTCGGCGATGCAGAAAATAATCACGCGTTACACCACTGAAGACATAGACATTTGTAAGCCGGAGAATATCATCGAGAATAGTAAGTGCGACGGGATTCAAAATCTCGTCTCTTATATAGTGCAGAAACGACGTATCGGCCACACTTTTTATATCTGCGTCGAAATTCTCAAATACGTTGTCCACTGAGTTTCCGGTAATGGTTCACTGCAAATTTATCGGTCATACTCGATATAAAATCGACAATTATTCGCAGACGATAATAGTTGGGCAAATCATTTATGGGAAGCGTGTCGCACAGCACGTCAATATCCTCTATTCTCTTGCCATCGGGAAGCGACAGATAGCAGCGCTCCTCGGCGCTCCACTTTATGCGTCCTGCGTGTACAAGATAATCCATTTTATTGGCACGCAGCACCGATAGCGAGACCATTGCCTCGCCGTGGCGCATATAGGCAGGCTCGCGGCTGAGCAGCAACTTTGTATATATATCGAGCAGGCCGTTTATAACCGACCAACCGGTAAGTTCGACCGACTGTATCTCTTTTTGGTTGTAAATGTGCTCGACACAGAATTTCTGCAAGAAGGATGCCACCCTACTCTCGTCGTCAAAAATAAGTTCTTTATTATACTCACCGGCAAGAATCTGCTCGAAATTGGCAAGGTAATTTCTCACAGCCAACGATACAAGATACTTTATCACACTCACTCGGAATCTTATGAAGCCTTTGCGCCCCGATGAACCCACTCCGCAACCCTTATCAAGCAAAGCAAAAAGCTCTTCGGCCTTAGCCGACGGTTGTGGCGAGTAATTTTTCCACTCGTTATATAGAGTGCGCAGGCCGAACCAGCGCTTATTATAAGCATCTTCCATATCCATTGACAGATAGCAGATAGAATCGGCAGCTTCGACCAAAAAGACAAACGGGTGGCGACGATAACCCCTCTCGCCAACCTGCGCAAAGCCACTCATTACCCCATCGAGGTAGTCTTTATCGGCACAAAAAACTCCGTGCTTGTGCATTGATATACAAGGGTGATTCTTATCGGCCTCACCCGTGTTGGGATATTTAAGATACGAGGCCAGACAGCTCTGTGTAAAATTAAGGCCGAAAAGGTCATCAATGAATTGCAGTTTTGTAATTACCCTGAAGCCCTGAGCATTGCCATCATATTGAATAAAATCGTAACGCCAACTATCGTATCCGCCAAGAACATCGGGATTAGCCTCAAAGAATTTCTTAAAGTAGTCGCTTATTGCAAGCTCGCCAAAATGTCCGAAAGGCGGATTGCCAATATCGTGTACAAGACACACCGTCTGCAAGATTGCCCGCATAGGCTCGTAAACGTCATACACATTCTCTATCGAATATTTCTCGCGAAACTCCCTATTAAGACAAATATCCTTGGCCAACGAGGCTCCAATATTCATCACCTCCATTGAGTGCGTGAGGCGCGAGTGTACATTATCGTCGGTAGTAAGAGGAATCACCTGTGTCTTATCGTGCAAACGGCGTGCCGCCGAGCTGAAAAGTGCCCTCCCAAGGTCGCTCTCGAAAGCATCGCGTGCATCATTGTTACTCTCGCGCTCGGCAAGGCTTATTGACGTCTCGCGCAGACGCGCATCAAGAAAAAGCTGTTCTATTCTTTTATCCATTTTATCCCTTAATTTATACATCCCTTACAGCCTATGAGGATACGCCCCAAGGCCACATTCCAACGATATTATAAGAATATGAGCCGACGTGTCATTATAAGGCCGACTATGATACAAAAGTATTATAAGATTTTGGATTAAACAACAGATGAGTTTGTTTTTGATACTATTCGCGCCGCACCACACATTTAAGATGAAATCATTATTTTTGTATGTCGCGAGCATCGGGCAAGAGAGCACATTTTGCTCGTTTGCACAGCGTTTGTGCAAAAAACAGAAGGTCGAAATAAGTCTTAAAAAAATATTTTAAAATAAAAAACCAAATAGCTTATATAGAATGTGTCTAAACAACAAAGAGGGAAAAGATATAAATTGCGCAAGGTGCGCCAAAAGGCGTCAGAAAGCAGAAACAAGGATTAAAAGAAGATGTTACAAAAAAAGTTATCAACAGGTTAATTTGCTGACTATCAAATATTTTAAAAAATTTATCAATATCACAACATTTGTAAAATCACATTTTATAACACACTGATTTTTAGCCCATTAAAATCGCCAAAGTTTTGCATTATTTTTTTCACTTGCATTTTAATTTTTCTTTTCAGATATTTGCAACCGATTTAAAGCCGCACTCGTCGGCTTGCATCAAAAATCAGAGACTAACGAATAAAAAACAATAATCGATGAATTCTCATCTTATAACAAAATGGGGAATGTGTCTCGACATCATACGCGACAATGTTCCCGATAAAGTCTTCACTACTTGGTTTGCCGATATCAAGCCTTTAAAGTACAAAGATAACACCTTGACCATTCAGGTTAAGAGCAATTTTGTGTACGAATTACTCGAGGAAAATTATGTCGATTTACTTCACTATACACTTAATAAAGTGATGGGTGAGGGCACACAGCTGATGTACAGTGTGCTCACCGATAAAGAGAATGACCACAGTATGGAGCTCGAAAGCGAAAGAGGCAACAACACTGCCGACGCCGCTACCGAGGAGTGGGACTCGATGCTCATAAACCGCTACACTTTTGATAACTACGTCGAAGGTACAAGCAACAGGCTTCCGCGTTCGGTTGCCGAGAGCGTTGCCAACAAGCCCGGACGCACTTTTAACCCGCTGTTCATACACGGAGCGTCGGGTGTAGGCAAGACACACCTTGTAAACGCCATTGGTAGCAAAATAAAAGAGTTACATCCCGAGCTTCGCGTACTCTATATTTCGGCTCATCTTTTTCAGGTGCAATATACCGACTCTATACTCCAAAAGAGTTTCAACGACTTTATGCGCTTTTATCAGAGCATAGATGTACTTATAATAGACGACATTCAAGAGATTGCCGGCCTGCAAAAGACACAAAATGCTTTCTTCCACATATTCAACCATCTGCATCTGAATGGCAAGCAGTTGATTATGACATCCGACCGTTCGCCAATGCAATTAAAAGGAATGGAAGAGCGTCTTATAACCCGTTTCAAATGGGGACTTACAGCCGAGATCGAACGTCCCGACCTTGAATTGCGCAAGAACATTCTTCGCAGCAAGACACACAAAGACGGCCTAAAATTCTCAGAGGATGTAATAGAGTACATTGCTCAACACGTAGATGCAAGCGTACGCGACCTCGAAGGCATAGTCGTTTCACTGATGGCCCACTCGACAATCAACAACACAGACGTTGATATAAACCTTGCCCGCAGAATCGTCGGCGACTTTTCCGACTTCGAGAAGCACCCTATTACAATAGACGAAATTCTGAAGAAAGTTTCCGATTTTTATGGTGTCGAGGTCGAGAGCGTCAACACACGCTCGCGCAAGCGCGAGGTTGTTCAGGTGCGTCAGGTAGCAATGTACCTTGCCAAGAAATATCTTGATATGTCAACAGCCAAGATAGGACTTTACATTGGCAAACGCGACCACGCAACAGTGCTTCACGCCTGCAAGACCATCACAAACCTTGCCGAAACCGACAAACAATTCCGCAGCGAGCTTAATAAAATTGAAATTTCGCTTCAAAGCGCATAAAAAAAGATTTACTTTAAAAAAAATCCACAGCCAACTGGCTGTGGATTTTTTTGTACACCAATATTCATTGCCGACAACACATAGACAAAGATATATATCAACTGTACAATAGACAAAAACATAAAACCCACACACATATAAAACCTCAACTTAATTACACGGAAAATTCAGGATAAAAGACTGAAAATTTTCTTTTCGGAAAACTTTTTTCACAATCCCAGAATTCTCATCATTGATTATCAATTATTTACAAAATAAAACGGAAAACTTCATCAATTGTGGATAACTTAAAGTAAAAATATTTTGCCAATATAAAAAAGATTTCTACCTTTGTAGAAGTATTCGTTAGTCAATTAAAAAAAATCACAAACCAACCTTTTAATCATCGAAAAACAAAGTGGAAACAAAGACCTACACCTACGAAGAAGCATTTAAGACCTCTCTCGAATATTTCGGCGGCGACGAACTTGCCGCAAGAGTATGGGTGAACAAGTATGCAGTAAAAGACTCTTTTGGCGCAATATACGAGCGTTCGCCCCAAGATATGCACTGGCGCATTGCAAATGAGATTGCACGCATCGAGGCTAAATATCAGAACCCGATGACAGCGCAAGAGATATTCGACCTCCTCGACCATTTCAAATACATCGTACCGCAAGGCAGTCCAATGACAGGAATCGGCAATGATTTTCAGATTGCATCATTGTCAAATTGCTTTGTAATTGGAATTGACGGAATGGCCGACTCATATGGCGGCATCATAAGAATCGACGAGGAGCAGGTGCAACTGATGAAGCGTCGTGGTGGTGTAGGCCACGATCTGTCGCACATTCGCCCCAAAGGTTCACCCGTAAAGAACTCGGCACTTACATCCACCGGCCTTGTACCGTTTATGGAGCGTTACTCAAACTCGACACGCGAGGTAGCACAGGATGGTCGCCGCGGTGCACTTATGCTCAGCGTATCGATAAAGCACCCCGATTCAGAGTCGTTCATCGACGCAAAGATGACCGAGGGTAAGGTTACCGGCGCCAACGTATCGGTTAAGATTGACGACGAGTTTATGCAGGCTGTAACAGACGGCACAGAATACACACAAAAATACCCCATCGACTCGGCACGACCCATCGTAACAAAAGAGATAAACGCAAGCGAATTATGGAAAAAGATAATACACAACGCTTGGAAATCGGCCGAGCCCGGAGTACTTTTCTGGGACACTATCCAACGCGAGTCGATTCCCGACTGTTACGCCGACCTTGGCTTTAAGACCGTATCGACCAACCCTTGTGGCGAGATTCCCCTCTGCCCCTACGACTCGTGCCGTTTGCTTGCAGTAAACCTATACTCATACGTAAAGAACCCCTTTACAGCCGGGGCGAGCTTCGACTACGAGCTTCTGAAAGAGCACGTGCAGAAAGCACAGCGCATAATGGACGACATCATCGACCTTGAGATTGAGAAGATAGAAGCCATACTCGCAAAGATAGAGAGCGACCCCGAGATTGAAGAGGTAAAGACAGCCGAGCGTCATCTGTGGGAAAAGATTATGCGCAAGAGCACAATGGGCCGTCGTACAGGTGTGGGAATTACAGCCGAGGGAGATATGCTGGCTGCAATGGGCTTGCGCTACGGCAGCAACGAGGCCATCGACTTCTCGGTAGAGGTTCACAAGACAGTAGCCCTCTCGGCCTACCGTTCATCGGTCAATATGGCAAAGGAGCGTGGCGCATTTGAAATATTCGACTATAAGCGCGAAGAGAACAACCCCTTCATAAACCGTCTGCGCGAGGCCGACGCTCAATTGTACGAGGATATGAAGCAATATGGCCGCCGAAATATCGCCTGTCTGACAATTGCCCCCACAGGCACGGTGAGCATTATGACACAGACAACATCGGGAATCGAGCCCGTGTTTATGCCCGTCTATAAACGTCGCCGCAAAGTTAACCCCAACGACCCCGAGGTACACGTTGACTTTACCGATGAGAATGGCGACACATTTGAAGAGTACGTTGTATATCACCACAAATTCATCGAGTGGATGAAGATAAACAACATCGACACCACAAAGCGCTACACACAAAGCGAGATTGACGCAATAGTTGCACGCTCGCCATACGCCAAGGCAACATCCAACGACATTGACTGGGTGTCAAAAGTCGAGATGCAGGGGCGCATACAAAAGTGGGTCGATCACTCGATAAGCGTTACAATCAACCTCCCCAACAATGTCGATGAAAAATTAGTCAACGAGCTTTACATCACAGCTTGGAAGAGCGGTTGCAAAGGCTGTACAGTTTATCGCGACGGCTCACGCGCAGGAGTACTTGTATCGGCCGACAGCAAAAAGGACAAAAAAGAGCCCGAAGAGACAAAGCCTGTAATAACCGAGACACGCCCCACCGTACTCGAAGCCGACGTTGTACGCTTCCAGAACAACAAGGAGAAGTGGGTGGCATTCATCGGCCTGCTCAACGGCGAGCCCTACGAAATTTTCACCGGACAACAAGACGACGAGGATGGTATCCCCTTGCCCAAGAGCGTTGTACGCGGACATATAATCAAACACACAAACGACGATGGCAGCAAACGCTACGATTTTCAGTTCGAGAATAAGATTGGCTACAAGACCACTATTGAGGGACTTTCCGAGCGATTCAACCCCGAATTCTGGAACTATGCCAAGCTAATCTCGGGAGTGCTGCGCTACAAGATGCCCATCGAACAGGTAATAAAACTCATATCGTCGTTGCAGCTTGGTTCGGACAACATTAACACTTGGAAGAACGGTGTCGAGCGTGCTCTGAAGAAATACATTAAGGATGGCGCAACATCGGGCGAGAAATGTCCCAACTGCAAAAGCACACTCATATTTGAAGAGGGTTGCCTACACTGCCCCGGCTGCGGCTACTCTAAGTGCGGATAAAACCAAAAAGAGATTATTAGATACTAAAATTATTTCCTATCAACCGAGGAGAGTAGGCAACAAAGCAAAGAAGCCTACCCTCCTCACTCTTTTAAAGAAATATGCAGATAACAGATTACAATATAGAATTGCGCAACATTCATCTGTATGCACACCACGGGGTATTGGAGCAGGAGCGCATCACAGGCGCGTGGTTCACAATAGACCTTTCACTAAAACTCGACGACCACGAGTGCGCCTACAACGACAGTATAGAGGCGACAGTAAGCTACGCCGATGTTTACGAGATTATTTGTAACGAAATGGAAATTGCATCGAACCTGCTTGAAGATGTCTGCCGCCGAATAATGGAGAAGATTTTCGATACATTTAAGACTGTAACCAATATAAGCATCACTCTTGCAAAAGACACCCCGCCGATGGGTGGCGACAGGCTGAGCGCCGTTGTTACACTCAAGGCTTGCCGATGAGTATTCACAATAAAGCATAAATCACAGCCATTGGCTGTGATTTATGCTTTTATCATTCATAAGCGTACTCTTTACACAAGATGCGCAATGAGCTCCTCGCGGTCGCCATACAGTAGGTCGAGCACGGGAATCTCGACCATAGTATAACATCCGGGCTGCTGACGCATTGTGGCACGAGCCGCACAAACAAGCACCTGAGCCGTCAGCGCAGGATTATTTATGCGCATACTAAACTCGAACAACTGATTCTGCGTTGCGCCCGAGACGCCCTTGCGCGTAAGGTGCACGCCGTGCCCCATATCAAGAAGTTCATCGACGCAGGGCACCTGAATAACATGTGTCTCGTCATTTACAAAATAGGGGTCGGCCTTAATGGCTGCTGCCACTTGAGAAAAGTCGTAACCCTCTTCAATCTCGACATACACCATACGACGGTGAATACCTGTACCCACAGGAATTGTCATTGAGAGTGCAGCCTGCACGCCCTCAATAGCCTTTACGGCAACCGTATGTCCCATACTCATTCCCGGACCGAAATTGGTGTATGTGATACCTTTGGGAGCAATAGCCTGTAACAGTGTACGCACCACCGAATCGCTGCCCGGGTCCCATCCGGCCGAGATTATAGAAACAGCGTTACCCGACTTTGCACTCTCGTCGAGCGAACGTCGCAGCTCGACAATCTTAGAGTGAATATCGAAACTGTCAACAGTGTTTATTCCAAGCGCAAGAATATCCTTGGCATATTTTTCGACACTGCGCGTGGGTGTCGAGAGAATTGCTACGTCAACGTCGCCAAGCTCGCGTATATCCTTGACCACACTGTATGCGGAAAGTTCTTTTGGGCAGTTATCCGCTCCCGAACGGCGCACAACACCTGCAATCTCAAAATCGGGTGCAGCTTCGAGTGCTTGCAACGTATATTTTCCTATATTGCCATATCCCACTATGGCGGCTCTTATTTTTCTCATATTTTTTCTTTTTGTTGTTCTACGGTGCGAAGATATATAATTTTGCTATTAAATATATCGCTGCGGCTGTTTTTTTGACAAACTTTTTTATTTCTTGGCAGGTGCGAGACACACAGCGTACGCACGCACGTACATTATATATATGTGTGGATATAAAAATAAGGCCCTGTTCTTTGATACAGAAGCAGGGCCTTATCAATATATTGTGTGATTATTACTCGTTACCGCGGGGACGACGGGGCTCGCGACGGGGACGACGCTCACGCTCTTCGTAACCCTCGGGCTTCTCAAGAAGCACCTTGCGCGAGAGCTTGAATTTGCCTGTCTTGGGATCAATTTCGAGCAGTTTCACCGAGAGTTTGTCGCCCTCTTTGATTCCTGTCTCTTCCATTGTCTCGAAGCGTTTCCAATCAATCTCGGAAATGTGCAACAAACCATCCTTGCCGGGCATAAACTCGACAAATGCACCGTAGGGCATCACGCTACGCACAAGTCCCTCGTAAACCTCACCGGCCTCGGGGATTGCCACAATAGCACGTATCTTTGCAATTGCCTCGTTGATGGCGTTGCCGTTATTGGCTGCAATCTCGATGATACCCTCGCCTTCAACCTCCTCAATTGAGATTGTTGCACCGGTCTCGTCCTGCATTCCTTGAATAATTTTTCCGCCCGGGCCGATGACTGCACCGATAAACTCCTTAGGAATGCGCATTGTCTCGATACGGGGTGCGTGGGGTTTAAGCTCGGCACGAGGCTCGGCGATGCACTCGGTAATTTTTCCGAGGATGTGCATACGTCCCTCACGCGCCTGATTTAGTGCCTTTTCGAGAATCTCGAACGAGAGACCATCGACTTTTATATCCATCTGAGTGGCAGTGATACCATCGACTGTACCTGTTACCTTAAAGTCCATATCTCCCAAATGATCCTCATCGCCAAGAATATCGCTGAGCACAGCATATTTGTCCTCGCCTGCATTCTTGATAAGTCCCATTGCAATACCCGAGACAGGCTTCTGAATCTTAACACCTGCATCCATAAGCGCCAACGTTCCTGCACATACGGTTGCCATCGACGAAGAGCCGTTCGACTCAAGAATATCCGATACTACACGCACGCAATAGGGATAATCGGCGGGAATCATATTTTTAAGGGCGCGGCAAGCAAGATTACCGTGTCCAATCTCGCGACGGCCTACTCCGCGCTGAGCACGAGCCTCGCCTGTCGAGAATGGGGGGAAGTTGTAGTGAAGCAAGAAACGGTCGGTACCTTGGTTCATTACATCATCTATAATCTTCTCGTCGCGCTTTGTACCCAGTGTTACAGATGTAAGCGACTGTGTCTCGCCACGTGTAAATACTGCCGAACCGTGAGGACCGGGCAGGTAGCCAACCTCGCACCAGATGGGACGAATCTCGGTTGTCTTGCGGCCGTCGAGACGCTTGCCCTCGTCGAGGATGCAACGACGCATCGCCTCTTTCTCTACATCGTGATAGTAACGGTCGATAAGAGCACCTTTCTCTTCGAGCTCTTCCTCGGTGAATTGCGCCTTAAACTCCTCGCGAACAGCCTCGAATGCCTCGCCGCGACCATGCTTGTCGTTGTTTCCGCTTGCAGCCACTGCGTATGCCTTGGCATAGCAAGCCTCGTGCACCTGTGTACGAAGCTCCTCGTCATTCTCTTCGTGGCAATACTCGCGCTTAACGGTCGAGCCAACCTCTTCCATAAGCTCCACCTGAGCCTTGCAGTGTACCTTAATAGCGTCGTGTGCCACTTTCATTGCCTCAAGAAGCTCGGCCTCGGAAACCTCTTTCATCTCACCCTCGACCATCATAATATTGTCGTAGGTAGCGGCAACCATAATGTCCATATCGGCATTCTCCATCTGAGCAAATGTGGGGTTAACGACAAACTCACCGTTAACGCGAGCTACACGAACCTCGGAGATGGGGCCACCGAAAGGAATATCCGAAACGGCAAGAGCTGCCGATGCTGCAAGACCTGCAAGCGAGTCGGGCATATCTACACCGTCAGCCGAGAAGAGGATAATATTTACATACACCTCGGCGTGGTAGTTATCGGGAAAGAGGGGACGCAGAGCACGATCGACCAAACGACAGGTCAGAATCTCATAATCGGATGCCTTACCCTCGCGACGTGTAAAACCACCGGGAAAGCGTCCAAAAGCCGCATACTTCTCTTTGTACTCAACCTGTAAAGGCATAAAATCGGTACCGGGCACTGCATCTTTTGCTGCACACACGGTAGCCAACAGCATAGTGTTACCCAAACGAAGCATCACAGCACCATCGGCCTGCTTGGCCAATTTTCCTGTTTCGAGTGTGATGATACGTCCATCGGGCAAAGCCACATTTTTTGTTACAACATTCATCTTTCGTCTATTTTAAACAATTTCTGTATCTAAATTCTCGCAAAGATACATCTTTTTCCATATTTTCACTATCTTTGCGCCATATTTTTGCTGCTTTTTTGGCCTTATCGGCTAAAAGCAGTTAATTTAAGTACCAAAAAACTTATTTTCACAATGAATATATTAAAATTCAACACAATAGGCTCGTTGCTCATAGGCGCTATTATTTTTACTGCTTGCAATCAGGAACAGACGTTCACCATCAAGGGCAACATAAAAAATGCCGATGGGCAGATGCTCTATTTATCGAATGTGAGCACTGTGGGGGCAGCTTACATCGACTCGACCAAGCTCGACAAAAAAGGAACATTCAGTTTCAGCAAAGAGCGCCCCGAGTGCTACGATTTTTATCGTCTGCAACTCGACAAGCGAGGGCGACAGATAACAATAGCCATCGACTCGACCGAGACAGTTACAGTAAACAGCGACGCAAAATCATTTATCGACAGTTGCCGCATCGAGGGCTCGCCCGAGAGTCAAAAGATAGCCCGACTGGCAGCACTTGAGACTGCGCTCGAAAAACAGGTAAATATACTCATCGAGAACAGCGGCCCCACGATAGGAGAGACGCGCGAGACAATCTACTCCATCATAAATGAATTCAAGCAGAACATCTGCAAAGAGTATATTATGCCTGCGCCCTACTCGGCCAGTGCTTACTATGCACTGTTTCTGAATCTGAACGGCTCGCCCCTGTTCGACCCTCTGCGCAACCGTTTCGACAGCCGTTGCTACTCGGCCGTAGCCACAAATCTCAATCAGCATTATCCACACGCAACGCGTGCACAGCATCTGAGCAATCTGGCCATAAAAGGTATGCGAGCCACACAACCCGTAAGACGCGACACAATATACATCGACACAAACGATGACACGGCAAAAGGTTTGTTCGACATTAAGCTACCCAACATTGACGGCGACTCAATAAGCCTTACATCGTTAAAAGGCAAGGTGGTAATGCTCGACTTTACCGTCTATGGCAAAGCAGCCATCAGCGCCCGCAATCTTGAATTGCGTGATATATACGAAAAGTATAAAGCACGCGGATTCGAGATTTATCAAATATCATTCGATGGAAACGAACATTTTTGGAAAACCTCGGCCAATAATCTGCCGTGGGTGTGCGTACACGATGCAGCAGGCGCCTCGTCCTACAATCTGACGCTCTATCAGGTGGCTAAAATACCAACATATTTCCTAATCAATCGTGCCAACGAGGTGGTGCTGCGCGACGAGCAGGTCGAGGACTTAAATAAGAGCATCGAGAAGCTTCTTAACGAAAAATAAACATAAAAGTATCAAATATTACATAGACAAGCGCAATATAGCCCCGTTTACCGATTGCACTGCGAGCGCCGTTAACATTCGTAGGGCAGCAGATATAAGTTTAAACAGCTTTTAAAAAGCTTCTGAAAATATTTCCACTTTTGCTCGATTTTAATTTGTTTTTTAATTAAAAAGGGCGTATCTTTGCCCCGTAAAGGATAAGAAATTGGGTTCCGGTACTTGTGCCGGAATCCTTTGTTTTACTGTTTTAAAAAAAGGATAAAGATGAGTTATATGTCTCAAGAAGGCTACAACAAACTGTTGGCCGATTTAAAAGAGTTAGAGGGTAAGCGTCCCGAAATTGTACGCGCCATTGCCGAAGCACGCGACAAAGGCGACCTTTCGGAGAACGCCGAGTACGATGCAGCGAAAGAGGCACAAGGATTGCTCGAAATGAAAATCAACGAGCTCAAAATGATTATCGCTGATGCAAAAATTATAGATACATCAAAATTGAGCACCGACTGCGTACAGGTACTCACCAAGGTGGGCCTCAAGAATACAAAAACCGGCGCACTTATGCAATATGCCATTGTACCCGAGAGCGAGGCCAATCTGCGCGAAGGTAAAATATCAATCAACACCCCAATTGCCAAAGGACTTTTGGGCAAGAAAGTTGGCGACGTTGCCGAGATTACTGTCCCCCAAGGCAAAATATTCCTTGAAATTACAAGCATCTCAATCTAAAGAGATAAAAAAGTATGGCAACAATATTCAGCAAAATAGTAAAGGGCGAAATTCCCAGCTACAAAGTAGCCGAGGACGAGAAATTCTATGCTTTTCTCGATATTAACCCAATAGTAAAAGGACACACCCTTGTAATACCCAAGCGCGAGGTCGATTATATCTTCGACCTTGAGGATGATGAAATTGCAGCGATGCAGGTATTTACAAAGAGAGTGGCAACAGCCATCAAGAAAGCATTTCCCTGCATTAAAGTAGGACAGGCCGTGTTGGGCCTCGAAGTTCCCCACGCGCACATTCACCTTATACCAATGCAAAGCGAGCGCGATATGCTATTCACCAACCCCAAGCTGAAGCTGACCAACGAAGAGTTTATCGAGGTTGCCACAAAGATAAGCCAAGAGTTTGTATAATCGACAAAAGACAAGGTTTATACATCATCCGGCAGATGAAATTCATCTGCCGGATGATGTATTTATAGCCACAAACAAATCTTGACATTGAGCCAACATTTACCACGCAAATTTTCTTAATATGCCAACTTTTTACTAATTTCGCTCTTAAATTAACAAACGAACGAAAAAGACAAGGCAGCTTGAGAAGTTACTCTTAGAAATTCAAACAACTTCTAAGTATTTCCCAATGCGAGCGCCGTATAAAAATCGCCTCTCACAGCAAATAAACAGAAAAGCTATGCGCATACTTATAAAAAATGCCACGATAGTAAACGAAGGCCTGAAATTCACAGGTTCAATAGTTGTAAACAACGGTAAAATAACAGAGATTCTGCACGAGGGTCGGCATCCGCGACGAGCCAACGAGATAGAGACAATTGTCGATGCAACAGGGCTGTACCTTATCCCGGGAATTATAGACGACCACGTACACTTCCGCGAGCCGGGGCTCACACATAAAGGCACAATACACAGCGAGAGCCGCGCCGCCGCCGCCGGTGGAGTAACCTCTTATATGGAAATGCCCAACACCGTTCCGCAGACAACCACGCTAAAAGCATTAAACGATAAATATGCCCGTGCCGCAAAAGAGAGCGTCATAAACTACTCATTTTATTTTGGTGCAACCGACAATAACTACACTCTATTTGCCCGCCTGAACCCACACAAAGTGTGCGGAATAAAGTTGTTTATGGGTTCAAGCACCGGCAATATGTTGGTAGAGACCGAGGATAAGCTCACCAACATATTCTCGACAGCCACACTGCCCATAGCCGTTCACTGCGAGGACACGACGATAATCACAAAAAACGCCAAAGAAATTGCACTGCGCGAGGGCAACGATCCCGATGTAAAATTTCACCCCATAATACGCAGTGCCGAGGCCTGCTACCGCTCGACAAAGAACGCCATAAGACTGGCCAAGAAATATGGCACCAAGCTGCACATAATGCACATAAGCACTGCGTGCGAGCTCGAACTTCTGACAGCGACGGCCACTGCCAACAAAAGAATCACCGCCGAGGTTACACCCTCGCACCTCACATTCTGCGACAAAGACTACGAGCGTCTGGGCACACGCATCAAATGCAACCCCGCAATAAAAAGTGAGGCCGACCGTAGCGCCCTGCGACGCGCAATAAGCGAGAATCGTATTGACGTTGTTGGAACCGACCACGCCCCCCACCACCCCGACGATAAGATAGGCGGCGCACTCAAGGCCGCATCGGGAATGCCCAGCATACAATTCTCTCTTGTAGCAATGCTGCAATTGGTAAACGAAGGAACGCTGACAATTGAACAGTTGGTCGAGAAAATGTGCCACGCACCGGCACAGATTTTCGGGGTAAAAGGCCGAGGCTATCTGCGCAAAGGCTATTATGCCGACTTTGTACTCATCGACCCCTCGAAACGCCACACAGTAAAGAACGAAGATATTGTCAGCATCTGTGGATGGAGTCCCTTTGAAGGAACAACATTCGACTGGAGTGTACGCCAGACGTGGGTCAACGGACAGTGCGTCTATTGCGACGGCAAGATAAACGACAACATACGCGGAAAAGCCCTGCGTTTCGAGAGATGAGCACACACCGCTTTACATACGAAACGCACGAGTTGCTGCCTTACATCGACTGGAGCTATTTTTTCCACGCTTGGAGCATCAGCAACAGAGACAGCGGCAGCAAGGCTGCAAAAGAATTAAGAGACGACGCCATCGGCCTTGCAACACAGGCCCAGTGCCGCGTAAATGCACTTTTCCGTTTGTGCGAGGCCCGCAGCTGTGGCGACAATATAATACTCGACAACGAGCCGTTGCCACTGCTGCGACAACAACATTGCGGCGAGACGCCCAACCTGTGTCTGAGCGACTTTGTATCGCCACAAGCCGACAAAGTAGGAATTTTTGCAACAGCCATCGACCCTGCATTTGAAAAGACACGCAACGCAGACGACCCCTATCACAATCTGCTTGTACAAACCATCGCCGACCGTTTGGCCGAGGCAGCCGCCACGCTGCTGCATTTGCACGTGCGCACAACCCCTGCCCTCTGGGGGTACGTCCCCGACGAGCGCCTGAGCATCGAGGAGCTTAACCGCGAACAGCATCAAGGCATACGCCCTGCCGTAGGCTACCCCTCGCTGCCCGACCAGTCGGTAATTTTCATACTCGACAAATTATTAAACCTTAGCGATGCAGGAATATCACTCACCACAAGTGGAGCAATGACCCCGCACGCAGCAGTGTGCGGAATTATGATAGCCCACCCTGCTGCACGATATTTTGTAGTGGGCAACATCAGCGACGAGCAGATGAACGACTATGCACAACGCCGAGGCATAGACAAAAACCTACTGGCTAAATATCTTGTTAAAAACATTTGATATAATAGCCTGCAAAAAGAAAAAAAGCACTATATTTGCCGTAAACGACAGATTAAGGGCCGCACCTTCAACAAAAAACACATTAGAAGCGAGCCTTAGCTATTTGTTTGTATATTACCAATAGTTAAACAAAAAGATACGACACAATGAGAAAACTTCTTCATCCCCTGTATGTTTTGTACCAATTTGTATTTGCCATTTGGGCTGCAATACTGCTTACTATGCTGGCAGCATTTATCATTTGGTTGTTCGGCGGAGTATTCAAAATAAAAAACGCCGACTACTATCCGGCCGTTGTATGGTGTCGATTAACTTGCTACATATTCCTGCTGCCTGTAAAAATCATAGACCGCGACAAATATGTCGAGAAAGACAAGAATTATATATTTGTGGCCAATCATCAAGGAATGTTCGATATTTTCATCCTCTACGGATATATAGTAAAGAATTTTAAATGGATGATGAAAAAACAGTTGCGCAAAGTGCCTATGCTGGGAATCGCCTGCGAAAAAACCGACCACGTTTATGTCGATCGCACCACCCCGCAGAAAGACATTCTGCGCAAGTCGCTCAACATACTCAAGAGCGGAAAATCAATGACCATCTTTGCCGAGGGTACACGCAGCGACAACGGCAGATTAGGACGTTTCAAGAAGGGAGCTTTTGTAGTTGCCAATATGTCGCAAAAACCCATTATCCCGATTGCCATTCAAGGAGCCTACGACATATTGCCCAAGGGCTGTATGTGCGCCCATTGGTCGCCTGTAACAGTTACTTTCCACGCACCCATCGAGTGTAAAGGACGCGACAGCGAGAATGTCGAGTATCTGATGAGTGAGACACGCGCTGTAATTGCAAAAACTCTTGGCGAGGAATAATAAATAAAAGAACAAAGGGCTGTTCCCGAGATAAAAACGGAATAGTCCTTTTGCATAAGATTAACCGAAAAAACAGATACACTATGTACGATTTAGCAATAATAGGTGGAGGCCCCGCCGGATATGTAGCAGCCGAGAATGCCGGCGCACGAGGAATGAAAGTAGTACTTTTCGAGAAGAAAGAGCTTGGCGGTGTGTGCCTTAACGAGGGCTGTATCCCCACAAAAACCCTCCTTTACAGTGCCAAAATGTACGACCATGCACAGGGTGGCAAAAAATATGGCGTTACAGCCGAGGGTGTTGCCTACGACTACAAAAAAATTGCCGACCGCAAGACCAAGGTAGTACGCAAGCTTGTAGCCGGAATAAAAATGAAGATGGAGCACAACAACGTCGAGGTTGTACGTGGCGACGCCTACATAAAAGGCGGCGATGAAAAGTGCATTAACATCACCTGTGGCGAGACATCGTACGAGGCTGCACGCCTGCTCATCTGCACAGGAAGCGAGGCTTTTGTTCCCCCAATCCCCGGCGTACAGGACAATGAAGCAATCCTCACCAACCGCGAGATTCTTGCACTGACCACAGCCCCCGAGAGTATGGTCATTATAGGCGGCGGAGTAATTGGAATGGAATTTGCCAGTTTCTACAATAGTTTAGGAATCCCCGTAACTGTCATTGAGATGCTCCCCGAGATATTAGGAGGCCTCGACAAAGAGATTAGCGAAATGTTGCGTGGCATATATGCAAAAAAAGGAGTAAAATTCAATCTCAGTTGCAAGGTTACAGCCGTCGAAGGACACACCGTACACTACACCGACAACGAGGGTAATGCACACAGCATCGAGGGCGACAAGATACTTATGAGCGTTGGTCGTCGTCCGGTGCTCACCGGCTTCGGCCTCGAAAACATTCCGGTGGCCGTAGAACGCGGAATAAAGGTAAACGACAAGATGCAGACAACAATGCCCAACGTCTATGCAGCAGGCGACGTAACCGGATTCTCACTATTGGCCCACACAGCCAGTCGCGAGGGCGAGGTTGCAATAAACAATATGCTGGGCACAGAGGACACAATGGAGTATAACGCAATCCCCGGAATAGTATATACCAACCCCGAGGTAAGCTGCGTTGGACTGAACGAAGAGCAGGCACAGGCACAAGGCATCGAGTATCGTCTGAGCAAGCTGCCAATGACCTACGCAGGGCGCTTCGTTGCCGAGAACGAGGGACAAACAGGTCTGTGCAAGATACTCACCGATACAGAGAACCGAGTACTTGGTGTGCATCTGCTTGGAAACACCTCAAGCGAATTTATCTGCGCAGCCTGTATGGCAATAACAAACAAACTGACAATTGACGACCTTCGTCGTACAGTGTTCCCCCACCCCACAACCTGCGAAATTCTAAAGGAGGGACTTTTTGAACTCGTCTGAAAAGTAAAAAAGTTTTAAAAACAGTAAACAAAAGAATAAGCCGATAGGTTAATTGGATAAAAAATTGTTACTTTGTTCCAATTTTAAAAAATAATAATTATGAAAGTGTGCAGGGTTAAACCCACAAACGGTAAATTAGGAGTAATGTGTGTAGGTCTTGGCGCCGTTACCACAACCACAATCACCGGTGTGCTTATGTCGCGCAAAGGCCTCGCGAAGCCCATTGGTTCATTTGCCTGCGATGGAATAATGCGTTTAGGCAAGGGAAGCGACAAGATATATAAAGAGGTTAAGCACATTCTGCCCATTGCCAGCCTCGACAGCATCGTCTTTGGAGCTTGGGATATATACGAAGATAATGCCTACGAAGCAGCCATAAAAGCAAATGTTCTGAAACAAGCCGACATCGACCCCGTAAAAGAAGAGTTACAAGCCATACGTCCTTACAAAGCCCTGTTCGACAAGAACTACGCGACAAATATCGACGGCCCTAATGTAAAAACAGGCGATACACGTTGGGAACTCACCGAGCAACTGCGCGAGGACATACGCAGTTTCAAAGCCTTAAACAATTGCGACCGCGTGGTTGTAATATGGATTGCAAGCACCGAAAAATACATTCCTCGCGACGAGAATGTACACGGGAGCCTTGCAGCTTTCGAGGCCGCAATGAAGGCCAATGACACAGAGCGTGTAGCACCCAGTATGTGCTATGCCTACGCTGCTATGCGCGAGGGCTGCCCCTTTGTAATGGGCGCTCCCAACCTGTGCATAGATATTCCCGCAATGTGGGAGCTTGCCGACGAAATGAACGTGCCAATCACAGGCAAAGACTTCAAGAGCGGACAAACAATGATGAAGACCGTGCTTGCACCGGCATTCTTTACACGCCAGTTGGGTGTAACAGGATGGTTCTCGACAAACATTTTGGGCAACCGCGACGGCGTTGTACTCGATGCTCCCGAGAATTTCGAGACCAAGCGTCGCAGCAAGACCTCGGCACTCAACAACATACTCGACAGCGATATTTACCCCGACCTCTACTCGGATATTTACCACAAAGTACGCATCAACTATTACCCCCCACGTGGCGACGAAAAAGAGAGCTGGGACAACATTGACATATTCGGTTGGATGGGTTATCCGATGACCATAAAGGTAAATTTCCTGTGTCGCGACTCAATCTTAGCCGCCCCCATTGTACTCGACCTTGTATTGTTCAGCGACATTGCACTACGGGCCAACCTCTCGGGCATTCAGGAATTTATGTCGTTCTATTGCAAAGCACCTATGCACAAAGACAACGAGAAGCCTGTTCACGACCTATTCAAACAGTTTGCGATGCTCAAGAACAAGATAAGAGAGCTTGCAGGCTACGAGCCCGATCAAGAGCTCGACTAAGAACCCCGGCAGAAACATAGAGCAGTTTAAAAGAATATGCAACAATTCAACAGATTGTTGCATATTCTTTTAATATTCGAGACAAATAATACATTTTTTTACACTTTTATTGTGAAAATTGTAATTGAATATGTATTTTTGCAGCCGTTTAGAAATTAAAGCAAAATATGAAAGTAAAAAACTCGCGCCTCGACGCAATACGCCTCATTCTATCGACACAAGAGATAGGCAGCCAAGAGGAGCTTCTATCCGAGCTATCCAAAGAGGGATTCACACTGACACAAGCAACACTCTCGCGCGACCTGCACCAGTTACAGGTGGTAAAAACTGTCGGCCTGCAAGGAAAATACAGATACGTACTTACACGTCCGCACCAGTATCGCCACGAGGGTACAGAGGGAGAAATGCGTCCCTTGAGCCCGCCACAAGAGATTAGCGGATATATTTCAATAAATTTCTCGGGCAATATGGCCGTAATCCACACAAAGCCCGGCTATGCAAGCATTTTGGCCTACCATATTGACGGATATAACTTTCCCGAAATTTTAGGCACAATAGCGGGCGACGACACAGTGATGATGGTGCTCACCGAGCACACTACAAAAGGAGCAGTACTAAAAGCATTACGAACAATTATACCTAATATATAATTAAGGGGAAAAATGGAACAAGAAATAAATGATGGCATTAAGGTTATAATCGCCGATGCCTCACACGAAAAATATGTCGATGAGATACTCGAAACAATCAGCGCCGCTGCAAAGGTGCGCGGCACAGGAATTGCCAAGAGAACACACGAATATGTTGCACAAAAAATGCGCGAAGGAAAAGCAGTGATTGCACTAAGCGAGAATGGAGAGTTTGCCGGGTTCTGTTACATCGAGAGTTGGGGCAACAAACAATATGTAGCCAACTCGGGACTTATAGTAAGCGACCGTTTCCGTCGCCACGGCCTCGCCCGACGCATCAAACAGCAAGCCTTCAAGCTATCGCGTCAAAAGTGGCCCGACGCCAAGCTCTTCGGACTGACGAGCGGTGGAGCAGTAATGAAAATCAACACCGAGCTTGGATACGTACCCGTCCCCTTCTCTGAACTCACCGACGACGAGGCCTTCTGGAAAGGCTGTCAAGGCTGCGTGAACCACGATGTACTGATGCGCACCGACCGTCGCTACTGCATCTGCACAGCAATGCTGTACGACCCTGCCAAACATAAAAACGAGAAATAAGAACAAAAAATCAAAGGCCTGCTTAGGCCTCATCCTAACAACAAACATAAATTTATATAATAATATGAGCAAGAAAAAAGTTGTTGTCGCATTCAGCGGAGGATTAGATACATCCTTTACAGTAATGTATCTGGCAAAAGAGAAAGGCTACGAGGTATATGCAGCCTGCGCCAACACCGGCGGCTTCAGCCCCGAGCAACTTAAACAAAATGAGGAGAATGCCTACAAATTGGGCGCAACAAAATATGTAACACTGGACGTTACACGCGAATATTACGAAAAGAGCCTCAGATATATGGTCTATGGCAATGTGCTACGCAACGGCACTTACCCAATATCTGTATCATCCGAGAGAATATTCCAAGCACTCGCCATTGCACGCTACGCCAACGAGATTGGCGCATCGGCAATTGCCCACGGCTCGACAGGAGCAGGCAACGACCAGATACGCTTCGATATGACCTTCCTTGTGCTTGCACCCGGTGTAGAGATTATAACCCTTACACGAGATATGGCACTGACACGTGAGTTCGAGGTGAATTATCTTAACGAGAATGGCTTCAGCGCCGATTTTACCAAGCTGAAATACTCGTACAACGTGGGAATTTGGGGAACATCAATCTGCGGTGGCGAGATTCTTGACTCGGCACAGGGACTGCCCGAGACAGCCTATCTTAAACAGGTCGAGAAAGAGGGTGAAGAGGAGCTGCGCCTTACCTTTGAGTGTGGCGAGCTTAAAGCCATCAACGGCGAACGCTTCGACGACCCCATAAAGGCCATTCAAAAGGTCGAGGAGATTGGTGCGCCCTACGGCATTGGACGCGATATGCACGTTGGCGATACAATAATAGGAATTAAAGGTCGCGTGGGATTCGAGGCAGCAGCCCCCATGCTCATTATCGGCGCCCACCGCTTCCTTGAGAAATACACCCTGAGCAAATGGCAACAATATTGGAAAGATCAGGTTGCCAATTGGTATGGAATGTTCCTGCACGAGAGCCAATATCTCGAACCTGTAATGCGCGACATCGAGGCAATGCTCGAAAGCTCGCAGCGCAACGTAAGCGGCACAGCGATACTCAAACTTATGCCCCGACACTTCGAGACTGTGGGTGTCGAGTCGGCCAACGACCTTGTAAAGAACAAGCTGGGCGAATATGGCGAGATGCAGAAAGGTTGGACAGCCGAGGATGCCAAAGGATTCATCAAGGTAACATCCACCCCCCTGCGTGCTTACTATCTTAATCACCCCGACGAAAAAATATAATAAAAATATGATAAAAGTAGGAATAATAGGTGGTGCAGGATACACCGCAGGCGAGCTTTTGCGCCTGCTCCTTATACACCCCGACGTTGAAATATGCTTCGTGCACAGCAGCAGCAATGCCGGCAACAAAATAACCGACGTTCACTGCGGACTTTTGGGCGAGACCGAGCTGATGTTCACAGGCGAGCTTCCCCTTGAGAGTATCGACCTGCTCTTCTTCTGCACGGCCCACGGCGACACACGCAAATTTATGGAGAGCCACAATCTGCCCGATGAATTAAAAGTGATTGACCTGTCGATGGACTACCGCATAAAAGGACACGACCACGACTTTATATACGGCCTGCCCGAGCTCAACCGTCGCGACACGTGCAAACGACGCTACGTGGCCAATCCCGGCTGCTTCGCCACCTGTATCGAACTTACCCTTCTGCCTCTTGCCAAAGAGCATCTTTTAAAGGGCGATGTATCGGTAAATGCAATCACCGGCAGTACAGGCGCAGGCGTAAAACCCTCGGCAACCACACACTTCAGCTGGCGCAATAACAACATTAGCATCTACAAGCCATTTGAGCATCAGCACATTCCCGAGATTATGCAGTGTATCAAGCAGTTGCAACCCGACTACGACGGTTCGATTGACTTTATCCCCTATCGTGGCGATTTTCCACGCGGAATCTTTGCAACCGTCGTTGTTAAATGCGACGAAGAGATTGATAAACTCTACCGCATATACGAGAGCTACTACGAGCGCGACTCCTTCACCCACATTATCCCCACCCCCATCGACCTTAAACAGGTAGTAAACACCAATAAGTGTCTCATACATCTTGAGAAGCACGGTGGCAAGCTGCTTATTACCTCGGTGATAGATAATCTGCTCAAGGGAGCAAGCGGACAGGCCGTACACAATATGAACCTGCTCTTCGGCCTTGCCGAGACTGTGGGACTGCAACTGAAGCCTTCGGCATTTTAAGAATGCTGTTTAAATTTCTAAAAAAATATCTTCATATAGAAGCCGTATGTTTCGCCATTTTTTATATTCAAAAATGTCTGTTTTCTTCTTTTTCCCGGTTGTATAGCCCGCTATATTCACTGCGAAAAAAAATAGAACATCCTATTTTTGCTCTATGAAAAATTCAGCGATATAAATTCAAACAGCTTCTAATTAACACAAAAGCAGAAAATTATGAAACTATACGATGTATATCCCCTGTTCGACGTTAACATTGTACGTGGAAACGGATGCAAAGTGTGGGACGCCAACGGAACCGAGTATCTCGACCTTTACGGCGGACACGCTGTAATATCAATAGGACACTGCCACCCGCGCTACGTCGAGGCTGTAAGCCGTCAGGTGAGCACACTGGGATTCTATTCAAACTCGGTAATAAACACTCTGCAAACAAAGCTCGCCGAGACATTGGGCGAGATTAGCGGCTATGGCGATTATAGTGCATTTTTCATAAACTCGGGAGCCGAGGCCAACGAAAATGCCTTAAAGCTATCGTCGTTCCACAACGGCCGCACAAGAGTAATTTCATTTACCAAAGCCTTCCACGGCCGCACGTCGCTTGCCGTAGAAGTTACCGACAATGCAAAAATCATAGCCCCAATAAACGCTAACGGGCACACTACCTACCTGCCAATGGGCGATATTCAAGCCGTTAAGGACGAGATTGCCAAGGGCGACGTTACCGCAGTCATCATCGAAGGCATACAGGGCGTGGGTGGCATCAGAATCCCCGAAGTACAGTTTCTAAGAGAGCTCCAAGAGGTGTGCAGCGCCACAGGAACAACGCTCATCTTGGACGAGATTCAAAGTGGATGCGGCCGCAGCGGAAAATTCTTTGCGCATCAGTGGGCCGGCATACGCCCCGACATTATCACCGTGGCAAAGGGTATCGGCAACGGATTCCCCATAGGCTGTGTACTCATAAGTCCCAAATTCACCCCGTGGGCCGGACAGTTGGGTACCACATTCGGCGGCAATCATTTGGCCTGTGCCGCGGCACAGGCTGTGCTCGATGTAATGCGCGACGAAAAGCTCATAGACAATGCAAACACCGTCGGGGCCTATCTGATGCAAGAGCTATCGAAGATTGAACGCATAAAAGAGGTGCGCGGTCGAGGCCTTATGATAGGAATGGAGTTTGACGAGCCTATAAAGGACATTCGCCGCCGACTACTGTTCGAGCAGTATGTATTTACCGGCGTAAGCGGCACGAATGTGATACGCCTGCTACCGCCCCTGTCGCTCACTATGCAGCAGGCTCAGGAATTTATCACACGTTTGAAACGGGTGCTTGCAATATAATCACTTAGAAAAAGACATCTAACTAATCCTGATTTTATAAAAAAACTGAATCTACTTATTACAATCCTACTCATTCTTATAGGTAGGATTGTCTATGCACAAGACTTTGGTTTGTCTCTTGAACTATTTATCATGAGCAAGGCCGAAAGAACAGTCGAAGCAAACGCCAAACGCTTCAACATTAACAACATCTATTACAAAGTTACAAGCGAAACCGAAAGAACAGTAGAAGTTACAATCATCTCCGATAAATACGAACCACAAAACCTCGGTGGACTATCATCTAAAATCTTTGTCAAAGACCACACATTTGCCAACGACTATACAGGAAAAATAGAAATTCCCTCAACCGTCAATTATAATAATACAGAGTACAGGGTAACAGCAATTAGCAATTTCGCATTCATAAATTGCACAGGCCTTACAAGCATTATTATTCCCGAGGGAGTAAAGAGCATTGGCGGCGGCGCATTCTTTGGTTGTTCGTTGTATAAGCCTAAAGGATTTTATAATTCCAAGCAGTGTAACAACAATTGAGGATGAGGCATTCGGCGAATGTAAAGAGCTTACCACTATAACTATTCCCAAAGGGGTATTAAAGATTGGTACAATGTTATTCTCGGGCTGCAACAATTTGAAAAGCATTATCGTAGAGGATGGTAATCCCATATATGATAGTCGCGAGAATTGTAACGCAATCATCGAAACAAATAAAAACATCTTAATATCGGGTTGTGCCAATAGTAAAATACCGACATCAGTGGTTGCTATCGGCGAGTATGCGTTCTATCAACAAAAGAGCCTTACAAGTATCACTATTCCCGCAAGTATAACAAACATCGGGAAACAGGCCTTCTCGGGTTGTACAGGGGTAACGAATATTTCATCATATATCCCGGCAAGCAATGTGCCCGATATTGAAGTAAGTGTTTTCTACTTAATAGATAGAAATAAATGTACTCTCTATATTCCGCACGGTACAACCGGCACGTATAGGAGTAAAAATATATGGAAAACATTTAATAATATCATTGAAATGTGATCTCACATGATATTATAAAAAAGGATAGAATACTAAAAATTGATATGAACCCCGAAGGTTTTTTGTCCAACTTTCGGGGTTCACTTCAAAACTCCTACCGTTCCTTACAATAAAAACACACATAAAAAACGCTCCTCTTTTTTGTAATAAAGAGGAGCTCCCGAGAGGGTGCGGAGTTAAAATAATTACAAGCAACTATATTTTATAAACTTAAAAATCAATATTAACGAAACCCGTCAGCATCCCATAGATCAGCCGACGGGTTACTTTTTATAATTGCGGGCCACAACCCATGATATTTAGTCAGGGCAAATGTTCCATCCGCAATAATGGACACATTATAATATGTGATTTATTATTTCCTCAAAGCTTTTTGCAACAACATCTTCTTTAGGTATTTCCGAAAAAGCAATTGCCGGCAACTCTTTCAAATAAGTATCTTTCAGACTACCCCACAAATTAGAGAAGTCTGATAATAATGGAGATTGTCCTATTTCCATCGTATTCCAACCTTCTGGTTTATCAAATGTCTCTCTGTCATGAGCCAACAAGGTATTGAAATCAGTCTTGAATTGTTCTGATTGTAGATATTCGGCACACTCTGGGTCTTGCAACAAATAATACAAGTCGTAGAAGTGTCGTATCTTGGCTGCCACATCGTATATATAATTATCTGACAATGAAAAACGAATAAGAGACACCAGCTTTTCTGTCAATGTCAGTCTTTTATCCAATACATTCAAAATGAAGGGCTGTAGTCCATATTCTTCCACCAATGCATCATTACCTGTTTGACAGAAAAACTGTGCGATAAAACAATCTATAGTTCTTGAAACATATGGATAGGGATTGGCAAACGAATTTATTTCCACCAATAACTGTCCGATATTGACGGTTTCTTTAATCGCTTTGTCAGGGACATTTGGATACGAATACATTGCTTTATAGTAACGAGAGCCTTTGCTTGTAACTCCCGGTACTACAACCTCCTCCAATCCTGATGTCATTTCTTTGGCTATCTTTTTAATCAACATCTTCAATTGGTTGCCAGTCAAAGTATCTGCATCGGATATGGCAATGTCAATATCCTCCGAAAAGCGATTCCCTATTTTATGAGCCTTGGATAATGATGTTCCACCCTTAAATATTGCCTTCTCTGCATTGTAGTTCTGCACCATAAGTTTAAGAGATCGAGTTATCCAATAGTCTTTCTCAATATAGACAGGGCGTATATCCAAATATTCAGATGCAGCGAGAACGGCATCCGTAAACAGTTTCTTATTTTCGTGAAGGTTCATATATTCTCCAATTTTGTTTAGTTGGTAAAACAGATTCTGATATTGGTAATTTGTATTCAGTCACCCCGTTTAGAGTTTTGCGTATAGACTCTAAAAGACAATCATTGCAACCTATATCCTCTAAAATTGCGCCACACAACGCACGAACATAATTCGTATATTTTGCTACGCACTTAACAAGCATTCCCCTTTGCTCGTCATTCAAATCTCGAACAATCTCTTTTAGTCTGATGCAAGCCTCATTGGGAGTGGTTGCCGGAATTTCACGAATAAATCTTATGGCATCCAATATTCGTAAGATTTCAATATTCTTTTTGGTTATCGTATTCTGCTGTAGGATAAAAGATATTGTATATTTCTCACGTTTGACAGAACGGCGACTTTTGTTTGTCCCGATTTGAATATAAGAAGATATTTGCGTGGTAAGCCCTAATGCATTGTATGCAGAATACCCCGTTATATAGCCTATGAGTTTACCATCACGTTCAATATAGTCTTTAGCAATCTGGTAAGCGGAAGGTTTTAACTCTCCAAATTGGGTCTTTCGAGGTTTATAGAATCTCCCTTTTGCCAATTTAGAGATTTCTCCAGACTTAACCATACGATTTAACGCTTTTACAACTGCCGATTGATTCTGTGATTCTATCTCAAAATCCGATGCTGTAAAAACGTAATCTTCTGAAAAATCAGCGATTCTTCTCTTAATTTCTTTTGCTATATTCATAATCGTTTCATAATCACGCTGCAAAGATAACAAAATGTCCCGTTTATTACGCAAAAAACGGGACAAAATCAAAAAATAGTATTAGGCACTCCTGAAGTTGCAGAGTCAACCAGCAAGTGCAACATTACGAAATAAATTTGTAAAAGCACTC
>CAYYEL010000022.1:0-21268 GCA_964470845.1 uncultured Bacteroidaceae bacterium
CGCCGGCTCCTCTTTATCGAAAGAGGAGCAGTAATAATGCTTTTTGTAATTCAAAAAGCACCAAAAAAGCTCGGCACTGAAAAACCGGGCATCCCCGCCTTTTGCTCGCGAGCTGCGATTTTTCAGTGTGCCTATTTTAGGAAATTACTTTTTCTCTTTCAATAACTCTTGTAGTTTGAACATCTCGTCGCGGTACTGCGCAGCTTCGATAAACTCCATTTTCGATGCGGCCTCTTCCATAAGGCGTCGGGTGCGGGCGATACTCTTTTCGAGTTGTTCGCGGTTCATATACTGCACTATGGGGTCGCAGGCAATGGCTGCCGGGGTGTCGCTATCGTTGTATAAGGGTCGCTCGGTTGTCTGTGGCCTCTCTTGTGCAAGGGCGTTGCTGATATTCTTCTTTATCTGTGTTGGGGTTATTCCGTGTGCTTTATTATAGGCCATCTGTTTCTCGCGGCGGCGGTTGGTCTCGTCCATAGTACGTTTCATACTGCCTGTGATTTTGTCGGCATAAAAAATTACAAGACCGTTGACGTTACGGGCGGCACGTCCGGCTGTCTGTGTAAGTGAGCGGTCGCTGCGCAAAAAACCCTCTTTGTCGGCGTCGAGGATGGCTACGAGGGACACCTCGGGCAGGTCGAGCCCCTCGCGCAGAAGGTTTACGCCTATCAGCACGTCGTACAGCCCCTCGCGCAGGTCGGTCATAATTTGTATGCGTTCGAGGGTATCTACGTCGCTGTGTATGTAGTTGCAGCGTACTCCGTTTTTTTGCAGATACTCGGTGAGCTCCTCGGCCATACGTTTGGTGAGGGTGGTTACAAGCACACGTTCGTCGCGCTCGCAGCGTTGCTGTATCTCTTCCATCAGGTCATCTACCTGATTGCCCGCGGGACGCACCTCGATTATGGGGTCGAGAAGGCCGGTGGGGCGGATAACCTGCTCGACGATAATGCCTTCGCTCTCTTGCAGCTCGTAGTCGTTGGGGGTTGCGCTTACATATATTACCTGATGGGTGAGCTCGCGGAACTCCTCGAATTTCAGTGGACGGTTGTCAAATGCGGCGGGCAGGCGGAAACCAAACTCGACAAGATTGCTCTTGCGGGCGCGGTCGCCACCGTACATTGCGTGTATCTGTGGCACGCTCACGTGGCTCTCGTCGATGATGAGCAGAAAATCGTCGGGGAAAAAGTCGAGCAGACAGTAGGGGCGTGTGCCCGGCTCGCGTCCGTCGAAGTAGCGCGAATAATTCTCTATGCCCGAACAGTGCCCAAGCTCGCGCAACATTTCGGTGTCGTAGGTTACACGCTCGTGCAGACGCTTGGCCTCGAAAGGCTTGCCAATCTCCTTGAAATAATCGACGCGTTCGGCAAGGTCTTTCTCAATTTGGGCAATGGCACGCATAGTGCTCTCTTTTGTTGTCATAAAGAGGTTGGCAGGGTATATTTTATACTCTTCGAGCTCGATGATGCGTGCTCCGGTGTCGGGGTCAATCTCCTCGATGCACTCAATTTCGTCGTCCCAAAATGTGATGCGCAGCACGTGGTCGCTGTATGCGAGGCTGACATCGACAGTATCGCCCTTTACGCGGAAATTGCCGCGTCCAAGCTCAAGGTCGTTGCGCACGTACAAGCTACTCACCAAATTGCGCAAAAGTACATTGCGGTCGAGCTGCATTCCACGTTTAATCTCAATCACGTTTTTATAAAAATCGGATGGGTTGCCCATTCCGTAAATGCACGATACTGATGATATTACAACAACGTCCTTGCGTCCCGACAACAGCGCCGAGGTTGCCGAGAGGCGCAATTTGTCAATCTCGTCGTTTATGGCGAGGTCTTTCTCGATATATGTGTCGGTCGAGGGAATATAAGCCTCGGGCTGATAATAGTCGTAGTAAGATACGTAATACTCGACTGCGTTGTTGGGAAAAAAGCCTTTAAACTCGTTGTAGAGCTGTGCTGCGAGTGTCTTATTATGGCTCAGAATAAGGGTGGGGCGGTTAATCTCTTTAATGACGTTTGCCATTGTAAACGTCTTTCCCGAGCCTGTTACGCCCAACAGTGTCTGGGCGTGTGTGCCGTTTTTTACACCCTCGACAAGCTGTGCAATGGCTTCGGGCTGGTCGCCCATTGGTTTATAGTCGGATATTAGCTCGAATTTCATATTTTTTGTGCATTTTGAAAAATCTTGCTAATATAATTATTTTAAATAATTTAATAAGTTATGTATTGTTTTTTTTAATGATAATAATAAGAATTAACCATAATTAAATCTGTGTGTGCCGAATATTGCTTTGTAATTTTGCAACGGGAGATATATTATAATAATTAAAGGCAATGATGGAATTTGTAAATACTTTATTCTTTGGAAACGGAGTGGCACATTCAATGATAATTTTGGCACTCACAGTTGGCATCGGTGTTTTTTTGAGCAGGGTAAAAATAGCCGGGGTTTCATTTGGGGTTACGTGGGTGTTGTTTGTAGGTATTGTTCTGTCGCATTTTGGTATGATGCTTGATGGGGAACTATTGCATTTTGTTAAGGAGTTTGGTCTTATTCTTTTTGTATATTCCATAGGCTTGCAAGTGGGGCCGAGTTTTTTTTCGAGTTTCAAAGCCGGCGGACTTAAATTGAATGCCGTAACTTGTACAATAGTGTTGTTTGATGTTATTATGGCGTTAATGCTTATTTTTACAACAGGCGAAAGTGTAGATACAATTACGGGAATAATGTCGGGAGCGGTAACAAATACTCCGGGAATGGGAGCTGCTGCCGCCGCATTTAAGGACGTGAATGGGGTGGATAGTACAAACATCGCATTGGGATATAGTGTTGCATATCCGCTTGGAGTAATAGGTTGTATTTTAGCTATTTATGCTATCGGATTTTTGTATAATGGCAAGAATATATCGGCGGTGAATGGCGATGATAATGTAGATATACAGCGTCTCTCACTTGAGGTTACAAATAAAGAGATAACGGGAATGACGCTTGAGGAAATTCGTCAGAAGAATAATATAAATTTTATTGTATCGAGGATAATTCATAGCTCTACCGGAAATTGCGAGGCTGCAAACTCACAAAGCCGATTGAAACTTGGTGATAAAATATTAGTTGTAGCAAATGCCGACGTTAAGAATCAGTTGTTTACACTCATTGGCAATTGTGTGGGGGCAGAGTGGCTTAAAGCCGATGAACAGCTCGTGTCGCGCAAGATTGCATTTACTAATGCAAAACTCAACGGTGCTAAACTAAGTAAACTAAATATAAGACATCAGTTTGGGGTTAATGTTACTCGTGTATCCCGTGCAGGAATAGAATTTGCACCAACCGCCTCGTTTCGCTTGCAGGTTGGTGATATTGTTACTGTCGTTGGTAACGAAATGGCAGTAAACGATGTAAAGAAGATGTTGGGCGATGAACGCAAGTATCTCAATCATCCTAATCTTGTTCCCATTTTTATTGGTATTGCATTGGGTTGTATTTTGGGCAGTATTCCTCTTACGGGTACGCTTATTTCTACACCCTTGAAATTGGGATTGGCGGGCGGCCCGCTCATTGTCGCGATTCTTGTAAGTTATTTCGGGCCTAAGATAGGTGTTGTAACATATACAACCACCAGTGCCAATCTGATGATAAGGGAGATTGGAATTACTCTGTTTCTGGCTTGTGTGGGCTTAGGGGCAGGTGCCGATTTTCTTGATAGTATTGTTAATAAGGGGGGATATATGTGGATTCTATATGGAGCAATCATTACTATTCTGCCAATTATTATAGCTGGTGTTGTGGGGCGATATGTGCTTGGTATAAGATATAATACATTGGCCGGTGTTATTGCAGGCTCGTGTACCAATCCACCGGCCTTAGCTTTTGCCGGTCAGATGTCCTCGGGTGAGGCTGCTGCGGTGGGGTATGCTACGGTTTATCCATTGGCAATGTTCCTTAGGATACTTGTAGGACAGATGATTATCTTGTTACTTTGTTGACCTATTACCCTTTGCTGATGACCTCGGCTGGATTCTCGTTGAGTGCTTTCCAAGAGCTTGCCGCCACGATGGCAAATGTAAGCAGTGCCACCATAATAAATGCAACGATAAAAATAGACGCAGTGATGCTTTCTCTCGTCGAGCCATCGGCAATTATTATGGCTATTGCAATGGGCAAGGCCAAAATGTAACCGATGGTTAGGATTTTGAAATATCGCAGTGTGAGTTGTCGCAGAATATTGCCACGTGTGGCACCGTTGACGCGGCGGATGGCAATCTCTTTGCGTCGGTGCTGCGTCTCGAAAAATACCATCCCGAATACTCCCAACAAGGCAACCGCAACAGCCACCAATGCAAATATCGCATAAGTGTAGGCCGAAAGGATTATCCCCTCGTGCGCTGTTCGGAAAATGTCGTCGAAACTTTCTATTCGTGCTCTTTTTTGCTTGGGGTCGAAATCTTGTCGCAGTTTTTCGATGTGAGGTGCAACGTCCGAGAGGGTGTAACCGTCGGCGAGCCTGAAATATACGCCCGATAGATGGTCGGCCTCTCTATAATGCAAAATGGGGGGCTCGGTGATATGTGATAGGGGGTGATTGATAAAGTCGCGGCACACGCCTATGACCTCGCTGTAAGTGTTGTTGTCGTGCGAGAGGCGGTCGCCTATTTGTATGCCGAATTTTTCATTTACGCTGCGGCTTATAATTATTTTATCGCCATCCTTGCTCCCGTTAAAGGCGCGCCCCTCGATAATCTCAATCCTCATAAATTGTGTGTAATTATGTGCCACCGATTGATAATTGAGGGTCATCCTCTTGTCGAGGTTCATGGAGTGAATTTCAGTAGGGTAGTAGTCTATCAGCGGCCGGCCCCAATTAAAGGTTACATCGGCCACGGCGTTGCACTTTTTAAGCGCTGCGGCATACTCGTCCATTTGGTGCGTGTATGTACTGAAACTGTACATATAAAAATCCTTGTCGAATCCTAAGGCTCGGCCCTTTAACGAGATAAAATGACTGTATTGTGCAAGGGCAAGGATGATGAAGAGGAAAGAGACAACATACTGCAATCCCAGAAGGGTGTTGCGGATGATGCGTCCCGAGGTTCCCGATGCGAAACTACCCTTGAGCACGAATGCCGGCGGAAAAGAGGTAACGTACCACGCGGGGTAGGCGGCAGTAGCTATGGCTGCACCGATTGATATTGTCGCAAGCACGCTGTATGTGTGTATCTTGTCGGCCGTGGTGAGGCTGTTGCCGAGTGTCTCTTGCGGAAGTGTCTGTATCAGCAGCAACTGCAGTGCAAGCGCCATCGAGACAAGCAGCACGCTCTCGAAAAGCAGCTCTATGGCAATGGACAAGCGTTCGGCCCCCATCACCTTGCAGATGTTTATGTTGCGTATGCGGCGCGGAATAAGTGCGACGAAAAAGTTGAAATAGTTGATAAAGGCTATTGACAAAAGGGTGATTGCAATGGCCCAAAAAGACCAAAAATAGCCCCTCTGTGCCGGCATTGTGAAGCCGGCGTAAGCGTCGAGGTCGTGCGTTTCTTTAGTGTGGTCGAGGCGAACGAGGCGCAGATGCTTGTGTATGTTCGCGCTGTCCACCTTTTTATACTCGTCGCCATCCATATTTGCTATTATGGCGGCTGCGCTCTCAAGGAAAAGGCGGTGGTCGTCGGCGTTATGCAATTTAATGTATAGGTTGCACTTGCTCTCGCCTCGGGATTCAATATTGGCAATCTGCGGGCTGCAAATAAGCCTGTTGACGTCAAAATCGCTATTGTCGGGGAAATCCTCGAAGATGGCCTCTACTGTGCAGCTTTTGCCGCGTATAATGGCATCGTCGCCCGGCTCGATATTCATTTTTTCGGCATAGCTTCGGGCTATTGCAATTCCGTTGCCGTTTATTATTTTATCGCGGCCGCCTGCAACGAAATTCACACTCAGAGTGCTCAGATTCTCCTCTGTTGCAGTAATTGCGAAGAGGCCGCCCGACGCTTCCTCGTTGCCCGGAAACTCGATGAGGGTAAATGCGCTGCGTCGGTCGAAAATAAAACTGCTCTCGATGTGGGGCGAGCCAGCCTTCAGCCTCTCTTGCAGCTCCTTTTTTAGAAAGGCTGTCCACGTGTCGCTACCTATTCGGCTATCGACACGATAGATGCGTTTATAATCTTTTATCCCTCGATTCCAATGTTCGTGAAAATAGTATTGCGACAATATAAAATAGGTTATTGTGAGGGCAATGGCGAGCCCCGAGACGTTGAGCGCGGCCGATAATCTCTGTTGCCTTATGGAGGATAGAATGTTTTTCAGCATATCATTTGTGTTAAATAAACGAAAATGTATATGCTAAGGTAGGAGGAAAAATAAATATATGTCAAGGAAAATTTTTAAAAACCGCATTTTCAAGGCCAAAAGTGTGCAATTTTTGCACACTTGTAAATGTTTTTTACCGAGTGTAATTCTGTTGGGATGTAAAAAATGTGGAGTTTCTTTATTTTTTGTTTCTTTATGTGTATCTTCGCACGTTAGCGCGCGTTCACATCAAGCGCTTCTAAACAGAATTTACTAATTATTAAATATCAATATTATGAGAAAAACATTCTTGTGTTGCCACAAGTGGTTGCTCTTTATTGCAGTGGTGCTGCTTGGAGCACTGCCCGCAACAGCGCAGAGTGAGCAAACTGATAATTATCCCATCAACTTCAATGAGAATCAGAATTACACGCACGCATCGCGTCGTCTTAATTCGGTGTCTCTCAGTGGCTCAAAGGATGGCGAGCAGACAATAGCGTTGCCCACACCTTTGAAGGTATATTCGCGAGTGGACGCTCCGGTGTTTAGTGCACGTGCGGGCGAGACACTGACTGCAAAATTTGGTTTTTCGAGCGATTGGATGCACGGCTTTGTATATATCGACTGTGGACAGGATGGTAGTTTCGAGGCTGCTCTCGATGAGGATGGTTCGATACCCGAGGGTAGCGATATTATGGCATTCTCGTATGCCGAGGTGGAGCTTGGCTCGGGCGAGGGTTACAACAGTGCTGGTAACAGAGTAAGTAATTCCAACGTGCTTAACCCTCCCTCGTTTGTGCTTCCCAATCTTAGGAACGGATTCTACCGTATGCGCTATAAGGTCGATTGGGCATCTATCGACCCTGCCGGACGTCCCGAGGATGGTAACGGTATTATTAAAAACGGAGGTGCTGTTTGCGACGTGCGTCTGAATGTTCACAACGAATATAGCACAATAAACGTCGTGGCCTCAAATGGTGCAATAGTTGCAGCGGACGGCTCGACACTCAATGGTTACAAGCATAAATTCGGCGAGCCTTTGAACGTGAAAATAGTACCCGAGGCCGGGTATATGCTGAATGTTCTTCGCATACGCCACGGACACAATCTTGATGGCGACTCGTTCATTCACGGTGTTGCACAATATAGCGACGAGGTTATTCCCGGTTATTTGATTAACGGTGGCGAGTACGAGATTCCTGCCGAGTTTGTTGACGGCGACGTAAGAATAGAGTGTGAATTTGCAACAGCAAGCACTCCTTCCGAGGGGCTTTATTCGCTGTCGTTTGACAAAGACGCCGAGGCATCGGCTGCATACGAGGGTAAAATAACAATTACCTCGGCTGCAAAGAAACGCATTGTAACGCTCGATGGTAACAATATCTATTACCCGATGCTTACGGGGCATAACACCTTTGCCGATTCACGCAATTTTAATATCACAATTGAGGACAATCGCGAGGCTCTCGATTATTATCTGTACATCGACCTTAACAACGACGGCAAGTTTGCAGCAATGCTCGACGATAGAGGACAGCCTGCGCTATCGAGTGAGCTTGTAGCCTTTACCCGATACAATGGAAAGGATAGCAACGGAAACAGTGTAGAGGCAACAAATAGCAAGGTGCTTGCATTTGAGATTCCGCAGATTCTGCCCGACGGCGTCTATCGTATGCGTCTGAAAGCAGATGTCAATGATATTGCTCCCGAGGGTAGCGCCGATATTCAGGCAAAGAATGGTGTTGTCGCCGATGTGCTTCTGAGTATTGTTAGTGGCCAAAGGTCGCTGCGTCTGTTCTCGACCAATGGTAATATTTATGGCCTTAACAATACCGCTCTTCCCACGAAGATTACTCCGCTCACAAGATTAAATGTTTTTGGTACGCCTGTACAGAAAGGATATGTACCTAAGAACGTCAGTGTTAAGCACGGACACAACCTCGATGGCCCGCAATATGTAAACGGCAATATTCAGTGGAGCGAGTATGAGCCTGTGTCTCATCGCTTTGCGCTTGCGGCCGACAGTGTCAATGGCGACGTTGAAATTTACATCGACTACGAGAGAAGCGATGCTGCCGAGTATTATCTTGTGTTCAGCGACGAGTTTAACGCGCCCAATGGTACCGAGCCTGTGAGCTCGAAATGGATGCGTTGTCAGCGTTACGGTGCAACGTGGAATCGTTGGCTCAGTGATAGTAAAGAGGTTATCTATCAGCAGGATGGCGACCTTGTAGCACGTGCAATTCCCAACCCCGACACCTCGACCGATAATGTACCGATGATTACCGGAGGTATAAAGAGTTACAATCGTTTCGGATTTACATACGGATACATCGAGGCGCGTATCTTCTCGAATCCTTGGACAGGTAACTTCCCTGCATTTTGGATGATGCCCGAGAATCAGAGTGCGGGCTGGCCCGATTGCGGTGAGATTGATATTTGGGAGACTATCGACGCACAGAATCGCTCTTGGCACACTGTACACTCGAATTGGACATACGACCTTGGACATACTAACAACCCACAATCGAGTTTTAATGTTGCGGTAGATCTTAGCTGCTATCACACCTACGGCCTCGAATGGGACGAGACATCGCTTGTTTGGTATGTTGATGGAAAAGAGGTTGCCCGATACGAAAAATCGACCAATCAGTCGCATCTCTCACAAGGCCAGTGGCCCTTTGACAAGCACTTCCACATTATCCTCAATCAGAGTGTGGGCAATGGCTCGTGGGCTGCAAATGCCGATGTTTCACACATTTATGAGACACGTTTCGACTGGGTGCGTGTATATCAGAAGAAGGGTATGAAGAATACCCTCGGAACTGTGGATGTTGACGAGGTTATTATGGATAAGGCTGTTGGCGTTGATGTTGTCGAGGGGGGTGTACGCGTGGCGGCCGAGCGCCCTACACAGGTGAACATTGCCGAGGTCTCGGGACGTGTAGTCGTTGATGCTGTTGTCGATGGCTCAAAGGTTTTTAATCTCGACAATGGCTTTTACATTGTAAATGGTGTAAAGGTGTATGTGAGATAAGACGCTATTCTATACGTAACAATAGGGTAGGCTTTTAAAAAGCCTACCCTATTGTTTTTTTTGGTGCTTGTATGCTGCTCGGTGAGCGGCATTTTGTGGGGGAATTACTTTTTCTCGTTGCTCTTGTTTATGTTCTCAAGGAACAGACGCTCTAAAAGCTCTTTGTCAATTGAATTGCCATTGCTCTTGCCGAGCTCCTCGTACAGAGCCTTTAGGTAGTCGCTGCCCTTTAGCTCAAGGACAATGTAGTTGGTGTATTGTCCACTGTCGTCCTTGTTCCAGCGGTCGCAAATGATGGTTGCACCCGATATTGTCTTTTCGACTGTAATTTTGTTCTTCTCGCTCATAAAGGATTTTGAGAGGGCATTCTCGGCCTCGGTGAGCATTGAGCTGTAATCCTCGGTGGTTGTCTCAACGGTCTTTGTGAGCATTGCTGCAAGCTCGGCCGATGCAGCTGCAAGGGCTTTCTTGCGGGCTGTCGTCTCATTGTCCGAGCTTCCCGAGGCCCACGCACGCAGTGCTCCATCGCCACTTACATATTCGCTACAAGGCATCACAAAGGTCTTTATGGGACTTTTCTCTTTTGTTGAGCAACTGCCAAATGCTATCAGTGCTATTGCGCACAATGCAATTAAAAATGATTTTTTCATAGCTTTTGAGTTTGTGGGTTACATATTCATTTTTTTCATTTTGTTGGGAAGATTACGCTTAACGCGTTTCATAACTTCGTTAATGCACATTGATATTGTCTCCTCGGCGCTTTTGTCGGTGGGAACAAGCACTTTTACACGATTCTCGCTGTAGTCGAGCAGCAGTTGTTGGTTGCTGTTGTTGTAAATCTTTATGACAATTGTGCAGTAGCAGGCGTTAAGGTCGTATTTTCCTTTTACCGTTTCGCCAAGCTCCATTGTGGTCGATAGGTCGATGAAACACTCGGCGGCGTCGGGGTTCTCGGTGAGCGTAAAGTGGTTGTTGGCCAGTATCTTGCCTGCGTAGCGCTCGATGCCTTCAAGGTCGTTCTGTTCGTTCAGATAAAGGTAGGCTGTGGTTGCACTGCGGGCAAGCGTTACAGTTACTTTGGCTTGTGGCCACGTTTGATTTTGCAGTAGTTGCAGATAGCTCTGGGGGAGTGCTGCTGTGAAACTCTCGTCGATTGTTATGCGCACCTCTTGAATGGGCTCTTTTGAGGTGATATTGGTTATGTAGAACTCGGCTGTACCATTGTAGTCGGTTTCTATTGATGGGGTAATCTCTCCGCTTCCTTTAACGAATTTTGCGTTGAGTTTTACATTGGGAACAACTACACCGCCACGCGACAGACAGGCTGCAATAGGCAATTTTATTGCTTTGAACGACTCGCCCTCGACGTTGACTGTGTTTGTGGTTATTGCCATCCCACTGAATACGTTGATGTAGGCATTGTAAAGCTCGGTGGGAATGTCGATGCTTCTGCCACCTTGTGTGGTGCTCAGGTTCATAAAGAGCCACGGCTCCACAGCTTCGAGGCCTTTCCCGTAGAGCAGTAGGGCTTGTGCGAGGTTCATTGCTTCCTCGGCTGCTCGACCTTTGTTAAGGTGGTCGAGGCCTTTTTCTATTGCCTCGTTGCGGCGGGCATCGGAGTTTTTCTTGTGCTGCTTCTTGTCGAGGGTGTAATAGACGTAGTATTTGTCGTTGCTTTGATAGCTATCTTTTAACTCGGCGCCTTCTATCCACGCGGTCATTTTATTCAGTATTTTATCCTCGAAGAGTTGGCGCGATTTTCCATCAACGTCTATCGTGTGCATAAACGACTCGTTCTCGACCTTTGTGGCTATTTGTGCTGCAATGTCGGCAAGGGCATTTTGTGAGGCAATCTGCATATAGTCGTCCTCGGATAGATTGGCTATTCCTATGCCTATGTACTCTTTATCGGACGTGGGACGCTCTGTAACCCATTTGGGGGCTTGCGCTGTCGCATTCATTATGCCTGTTATAACAAGCATAAGAAAAAGAATCCTCTTTTTCATAGTTGTGGGTTTTATAGGTCGGTACTTGTGATTGTTATCATTATATTGTTGCCGGCAGTTTTAATTTCGCTATCTACTCCGACCTCGTATAGTGCGTCGCTCAGTGCTTCGGCAAATTTGTTTGTGTTCATTTTTTTGCCTTTCTTGTCAACGCGGGGCATTAGTACGTCGTCGAATATGGCCGACTCGTCAACTACTCCTTGCAGGTGATACTCGCCATTGTATGCGTTCTCTTCGAGCCAGTCGGATATAAATGCCGAGAGGCGTTTGCCGTTTTTGAGGCGGTCGCGCATTGTAATTCCTGTTTCGTTGAGAACCGAGAATTCAATGACTACGCTTGCGGGTTGCATAAAGTTTTTCTCTATTTGTTTTAAAAAGTCGGGTAGATAGGCTTTTACCGCGAGCGCACACAGATAGCTTATGTCGGCATTTTTGTTTGGTTTTGTCCAACTGTTTTGCGAACCCCAATTATTGTCGGTGGCTGTCTCGTAGGCTTTTAGTACAAGGGCGATGCTTGTACCTTCGGCTGTGGTGTTTTTCTTAATATCTACTACTACATATACGTCGGCATCGGTGCTGCGTAACAGCTCTTTTGCATTTGAACTTGCTGCGTCGGTCTCGAATTCGGCACGGCGTTTGCTGCTCTTGGGGGCCGAGAGTATATTCTCGGTCTCGATGTTAAGCTCTTGGAATCCTTTTTCTACCTCGTTGACGGCTGCACGCAGGTCGAAATTGCTGTTAAGGATTGCTTGATAGCTCTCCTCGTCCTGTGCAAATGGTACTACGATAATCTTGGGCGATGCTTGCAGTGTGGGTTCAAGGCGTGTGCTTTGAGGGATGCTTGCGGGCTTTTTGTTGCCTCCTGTGTTTCTTTTTACATCGTTGATTAGTTGCTTGAGGCGTATTGTTATTTTGTAGTTTCTTTGGTATTTACCACTTACTTTGCTTGCATCGCCCGCAGCCTCACACTCGATGAGGTAGCCTGTGTATCTTGCCTGTGAGTTGAAGAATGAGTTTGTATATCCGGGCTTGTTTTCGGTAACTAAGGGGGCATCGTCGTTGACACCTGTTACTCCTGTGAAGAGCAGTGTGTGGAAGAGGGATTTTATGGCATTTGTCTCGGCATCTGCTTTTTTATCGCCGAATCCCACTGAGGTAAATGTTCCCCGGCCGTCGCTTTCCGATTCAAAGGATACTATTTCGAGGTATTCTTGTGAGTGTGCGCCGAGCACGCCCAAGAATAGTACGAGGGTGCTTAATACTCTTTTCATATTATGGTCTGTTTTAGTGGGTGTTAGAAGTATGAGATTTCGTAGCGTCCTACCGACCTTATCTTTATTGGGGCGGTGTTGGGGTCGCTCTCTTTGTTCTCTTTGTAATCGTTCATCTTCTTGTACATTTGTGAACGGGTCTTTTGATTGGTTTGCCCCGCGATTATTTCGAGCTGTGAGTAGTTGTTGCCTACTTTTACAATCTTGGCGTAGCCTATCCCGTTGTACTCAATCTCGTCGAATATCTCTGTGGGTACGAGTATCTCAAATACGAGGTCTTCGGTAACTAATGATTTGTCTATTCGGGTGTAGAAATGTGTGATTTTTTCTTTCTTCTCGGTTAGGTTGGTGTCCTCGACGTAGCTCTCGACGGGGAAATTCTCGACAACAATAAGCCTTGCTGCGCCTCTTGTCTTTTTGAATGTGTCGCTTTTGGCTGTGTTGGTCGAGTATTCTTTGCCTTTGGTGTATTTGCCGTCTGAGTAATAATCGGTGTAGCTGTCTTCGTAATTTATGGGAATTGTGGCTATAATCTCTTTGGACTTTAGGTCGTTGAGGGTGAGCGTGCCTGTAATTTTACAGGTGTATTTTTTACTTTGTGTGTTTTTGGTTTTTTCTTCTACTACTTGAACTGCGCACGATGTTACGTTACCGGTAACGATATATTGGAATTGCTCATTTGTTTCGAGCGATAATACGTCGCTCTTTTGTTGTTGTTCAAGTACCATATTTATGGTGTTCTGATCGACAAGCTCGCAGCGACCCGAGTTTTGCATTCCGCTTATTACGTTGGCTTGTATTTGGCTGACGTCGGCGGCGGTTATTCCTTTTTCGGCTGTAAAGTCGGCTACGTATATTTTGGGGATTATGTTCAGACGTTCATCTTGGGCAATTGACGAGATTGCGACAAGCAGTAGTGCTATTGTTAAAATTTTTTTATACATAATGTCTTTTTTTTTTGTGTGTAAAGGTCGTTTTTTGACTTATATGAGGGAGGGGATGCCTCCTCCTTGCTGTTTGTGTTTATAGTTTGGCTTTTGCTTTGGCGTGTCCCATATTGGCGGCTTTCTTGAAATTCTGTCGTGCCATCATTGCGTTTTTGGCAATGCCACCGCAGCCACTTTCGTAGATTACGCCTAACATATAGTAGGAATCGGCACTGCCCGAGGCTTTGAATTTTTTTACTGCTTCGAGGCCGTTGCCCTCCTCGTAGGCTTTCATTCCTGCTTCGTATTGAGTGTCTTTTTGTTCGGCAGGGGCGGGCGCCGGGGTTGCTTTTGCGGGTGTGGTCTCGGCTTTTTGTTGTGTTGCAGCGGGTTTCTGTTGTGCAGGCTGAGCTGCCGGTTGTGGAGTTGCTGCGGGTGCAACTGTTTCAACTTGTGTGGGGGCAGCCTGTTCGGGTGCTGCTTGTTGGTCTCCTGTGCCACCGAATATTATGTAGGCGAGTAGTACTATGGCTACTACCGAGGCTATGATGAACCATTTTTTTGAGCTGCCCGAGCTACTGTTGTGTGCTTGCAGTTTGGGTTGATTGTCGCTTAGTGCTCCGATGCTTTTGCTTGTTTGTTGGGCTGTGGTGCTTGTGCGACGATTCTCGGTTGCTGCGGTAGCAGTTGCTGTGGCTGCTATTACTTCGGGCTGTTGGGCCTTGGTCTCACTTTTGTACATTGCGTCAATCTCCTCTTCGATGCTTTTTTTCTTCTCTTCGACGTCGAGCTCTTGGGCTTTGCGGTTCATCATCTGACGACCCGCTGCGCCTATCTTGCCGTTTGTGGTGAGCATCAGCTCTTGGTAGGCCATACGATATTCGTTGATGGCTTTTTTCTCGCATTCGATACAGCGGTTTTTACCTTTGACTTTGCAGTCGAAGCAGATGCTCTTGCCGCATTTGGGGCAGCGGGCGTGCTTGCCGTCGAAGGGGTTGCCGCACACTTCGCAAAATTCGGCCTCGCTTTTGCCGCCCATTACTATTGTTGTGTTGTTGTGGACGGTGGAGTTGTCGATGTTCGATGAGTTTGTTGTTACGTTCGAGGTTAGGTTGGTGTTGTTTGTCGAGTTGTCGTAACTGTTATTGGTCTGACTGTTGCTGGTGTTGGTTGTGGTTATTTTGTTTATGCTGCCGCTGACGTTGTTGCGCGATAAATCGTCGCCGCCTGCGTCGGGGCTGTCGGTTTTTGGTTCGTTGTTGCTTTTGGGAGTGTTGCTTGTGGGGGATTGGACTCGTGTCCCACAATTTTCACAGAATGTAGCATCGTCATCGAGTGGTGTATTGCACTCGGGGCATAGTCTTTTGTCGCTCATAATATTTTGTTTTATTTGTTATTTCTTTTGTTTTTTTAGTTGTTTTTTCAGTTTGCGGGGCAGACGTCGGGCTGCCACAGTGGGCTGTTTACTGTTGTCGCTGAGGATTGATATTGGAGACGAGGGGGAGGGGGCAGGCGCAAGCAGCAGGACGCCGTCGGCAAGGGTTACCGATTGGACGCATATATAGTGGTTGGCCTCTTCGATGCTTCCGTTTATTGTTACTTCTTGGTTGTCGAGTGGCTCGAAGAAGGGGTCGTTCTGCGGGAGGGTGTCGTTGCGGTAGAGGGTGTATGTGTTGCCCTCGGGGGTGTGTAGCTGTGCGACTGCTCCTTGTGATTTTGAACCGCTATTTTGGCTGCTGATTGTTATTTTGCCTTTTGTCTCGCTCATTTTAGTCCTTTTTTATATGTAACATTTTGTATTATAGGTTTTCTCCACATTCGTAGCAGAAACGGCTGCCGGGCTCAAGCTCAGCACCGCACTCGGGGCACACTAACGGCGCTGCTGCCTTTTGTGCCGGCTCGGGCTGACGTGGCTGTGGTGCGTGTTGTGGTTGTTGTTGAGGCTGGGGCGTATATTGTGGCTGTTGGGGCGCTGCACCGCTGCGTGTGGTGTAGTCGAGGGCGCGGTCATAGGCTGTGTCCATTCGTCCTTCTTGGCGGCGTATGCGCTCGTCGCGTTCTTGTAATTGACGCTCTTTCTCGGCCAGTTGCTCCTTGGCGCGGCGTGCTTCCTCTTGCATACGGTTGTTTTCGCGATTGTTGCCTAATGCCATTTCCATCATTCGCAGCATTGCCTCTCTGTTTTCGCGGGTCTCGGCATCGCGTGCGGCACGTTCGGCGCGGACAATCTCCTCGGCTTCGGCCTTGGCGCGACGCTCGTTCTCCATATTGTATTTGCTCTCGGCATATGCTCGTGCATTCTCGCCTCCGGTGAGTGCCCACACTTGCTCGTCGCTTAGTTCTCTGTCCCACTTCATACGCTCAATCTCTTCGTTGTGCTGCATACGGGCTTTTTCCATTTCGGCTTCGTGGCGGCGCTCGTTCTGTTTCGATTCTTCTTGGATGCGTTGCATTGCCAAGAATTGTTGGAATTGTGCGTCGCGTTCCTCGCGCTCAAGCTGGCTCTGACGCTTTGTGTCGTTAAAATTCATATCGCGGCGACGTTGCTCAATGTCGAGTTGGGCGTTGGCTGCGGCCTGCTCTTTTTCGAGCTCTTTGTAGTAGCGTGTGTCGTTGTACTCGTCGCGTATCATCTCGACTTCTATCTGTTTGCGGGCTATGGTTACGGCTTTGTCGGCCTCGCCTTCGAGGCGGATGCGCTCAAACTCAATGCTGTCGCGTAGTTGCATCATTGCAAGGGCTGTGCCGCGTTTGTATTGCTCGGTCTTTAGCTTGTCGCGCAGGGCGTTCATCTCTTCCTCGCGCACAAGGCCTGTGCGGGCAATCTCGGCAAGGGCTGCCTCGCGCTCGTCGTCGCTGCGTGCCTCGCGTATTATACGTTCGTTGGCAAGGATATACTCGAATTTTTGTAGCTCGTCCTCGCGCAGAATGTTGTCGTGGTTGATTTTGTCGAGCTGTTGCTGAAGCTCAAGCTGCGTGCGTGCCTCGTGCAGAAGTTGGCTGTTCTGTGTGTCGGCGAGGCGGTTCTTAAAGTCGTTGGTGCGACGCAGGTAGTCGAGCTCCTGCTCGGATAGGTAGAGCTCGCGGCTCAGTGATGCGAAACGCTCAAGGTCGTCATTTGCGGCCGATATTTCGACGATGCGTACCATTGATATTCCAAAGAATGCTTCGACGGCAGCACCGTTTATTGAGGCTTTTATTCTATCGTGAAGTTCCTTGGGGATGCGGTTCGAGGTAATCTCTTCGTTGTATAACTCGTCTTGCAATATGCCGCGGATTGTGTCGCTTATTTCATCTACTATGAGGGTGGTGTTCATCAGCTGCTTGTCGGTGAGGTAGTGGGTGATGAAACGCTCGTGGTCGGTGATGCTGAAATAGGCGTTTACTCCGACGCTGATGTTCAGATGGCGTGTGGCGATTGTCATCGGCTTGAATTCCTTGTAGTCGTCGAGATTGGATTGCTTGGCGCCAATGAGCAGGGGAAAGGCTTTGTTCAAGAGTATTACAACCGAGAAGGCTGCACCTCGCTTGGCGTTTTCGAGTATTGCGCTTTGTTGCTTGTGGTACAGTGCCTCGGCCTCGCTCTCTTGGGGCTTTGTTTCTTCTTTCTTTTTGCTGCTGAAGAGGCTTGTGATGAAGCGCCAGCCTTTGCGCAAAAGGCCTTCGTCTTTGTTATCCGATGCTGCTTGGATAAAATCGTATGTGCCGCCGCTTATGCTGGCTATTGTGCGGCCGTTGGCGCGTATGTAGGCGGTGGTGCCCTCGGATATTATAACGCCTTTTATCTTGTTGTACGATTCAAATTCGGCCTCGCTGATGACGCGTGCCACTTGTCCGGGTTGTATGTTCCAATATATGCGCTCGGTTGCGCTTTCAATGTCCGATGGCAGATTGTGTTTTTCGCCGGCTTTGTTGTCGGTGATGCGGGTGCCACATTTTGTGCAGAATTTTGCACCGGGTTTCAAGGCCGATTGGCATTGTGGACAACAGTTGGTTGCTTCGAGTTTCTTGCCGCAGTGAACGCAGAATTTTGCGCCGGGCTTGATGCTTGCATTGCAGTGTGGACAGTTCATAGTGGTATGTTTTTGGTTTTATTTGCTTGTGTTAATCTCGCTTATTTGGCCACTCGGGGTGGTGGTTACAAGGTAGTACAACGGGGTGGTCGAGTTGCTCTCTTGACTTTTGTAGCGGAAATTGTACTCTTCGCTGCCGTCGCTGTATTTTATTTTCAGTATGCTGTCGGCGGGACGTGGCGTCAGGCCGAAATTCTTGTACAGATGGTTGGCTATTGTGTCGTGTATCTGTGCTATATTGGCGTTTACGGCGCTGCGCACGGCACCGAGTATGCTGCTGTCGGCCTCTTGTTTGCCGATGTTTATCTCTTGTGTCGTGCAGCTTATTGATGCTGTCTCTTTAATGTAGGGCGAGGTGTCTATCTGTTTATGTGATATTGCTTTGTTATTTGTTCTGTTCATAAACATTATGGGGTCGCCGTATAGGTTAAATTCGACAACGGTGAGGGCTGCAAGAAGATTGCCTGCTTTGCTGTTCTTGAGCACTGCGCTACGGGCAAGGAACATTGCCTGTCCTGTTGTGTAGCCTTCTAACAATGCTGCAATGAAACTGTTGGCTATAATGTCGGCATTGCTTATGTGGGCATTCTGTGGTGTCCAATTAGGTTGATCGACGCAGCCCCAAGCAACGCGCGAGGAGCCGAGGAAGCTCATCGTGTTGTTGTGTATCGAGCTAAGGAGCATACTGTGGTGTTTGTCTAAATTTATAAAGCGTGCACCGTAGCAGGCCTCGCACACTACTACATTAGGCTGATTGGCTGTTCTCATATGCTCGGGTTGAAGTACCATACGGGTGTAATTCTCGCCTCGTGGGGCGCCTGCGTATCCGCGTACTTGCAGGGCGCTGCCGCCGTGAAGGTTGTAGTAGTAGAGCGAGGCGTCGGTGTCGAGCACTTGTGTTACGTTGCCGGCATCGACCATTGGCGAGAGGATTATGCGGTTGTAGTAGTATTGGTCGTCGAGGCGGCCGTCGAGGTTACGCATTAGTGGGCGCAAGCGGTCGGCTACTTTGGTCGATACGTTTTTCCAATTGGGGTCGCACTGTCCGTATGCTTGTGTCAGTGGGATGCCTTCGCTGCAATTTATGTCGCGTTGCAGATAGTTTGTAAGGTCGTTCAGGGTCGAGTCGCTTCCAAAGGGCAGGCGGCCGACAAAGAACAGTTGTTGCTCCTTGAAAATCTGTTGATTTTCGAGCAGGGGGAGCATCTGACTACCGTAGGGGTAGGCATAGAGTATGTCGGTGTCTATGCTGTCGTCGTGGTTGTCGTTGGCTATATAGTGCTTGACTGTGGGCATTGGAATTACGTCGTTGCCGCCTATGATGAAGAGGTATTGCGACTCGGTCTTCTCGTGTTTGTGGATGTCCATAAGTATGTCCATATACTCCCAAAGGCTGCTGTCGGCGTTTAGGGATACTCGTTTTGTGCTTGAGAAGAAACTGCTTTTGTGGTAGGTGTAATTGCCTGCATCGACGAGCTTGTATAATACTCCCGAACGCTTTTTTATGTCTATAAATTGTTCTATGAATTGCTTTGTCTGCTCGGGGGCGCTGTTTAGTACCTTGCTAAGCAGTGTGATATTGGTAAGTATTATGCAGCTGCAAAGATACTCGCCTTTTTCTTCTTGTCGGGATTGTTCGCTTTGGGGTGTAGCTGTGGTGGCCTGAGCTGTGTCGGGCTGTTCTATCTTTGTTCCACATTCGCAGCAGAAGCGTGCGCCTTCTTCTATTTTATTTCCACATTCGGGGCAGTACATAGTTGTATGTGTTTGTGTGTATAAATAATCGGTTTTTTGTGAAGCGATGTTTTTTACTGCTTAAGGTATTTTTCGCGTCGTTTGCTTACTCCGCTGACGTAGTTGCGTGCCTCTTCGGTGCTGAGGCGGCTGGTCAGATGGTTGTATAGTTGTGTGTAGTTGTATCGGTTTATCAGTGGGATGGCACTGCCGAGGTTGGTGTTGCCGGTGAATGCACGGCTGACGTTGCCTGCTCCTGTGTTGTAGCCGGCAATGACACACAGACGGCGGCAGTCGGGGTCGGTTACTGCGCTGAATTGGTTCATAAGTATGCGCAGATAGGCTGTTCCAAGTTCTATGTTTTGGTGGGGCACGTAGAGGTAGCTTTTTGTGGGTACCCAGTCGCGCTTATAGACGTAACGATAGGCGTCGTAGCCTCCCGAGCGTGGTACTAATTGCATCAGCCCGTATGCGGGTACGTGGCTTGTGGCTTCGGGGTTGAAGTATGATTCTTGCTCCATTACAGCGTATATGAGTGGCTGCTCGATCTGGAATTTTTGCGAGTAGGTTGCTACATAATCTTTATATAGTGCAGCGTTTTTTGAGATATTGTCTGTTACCATACTCATTTTTACTTGTACGACGGTGCGGCTTTTGTTGTCGCTGCCTTTTATGGTGATGCTCTGTTTGGGGCTCTGTTTGGCGGCTGCCGAGGCTATTGCACGGGCCGAGTATAGCTTGCGTGCACGCTCAATGGCTTCGCTGCGTTGGGCGGCAGCTGTGCTGCCGCCTCCATCTTGTAATACACGGCTTGCCATTGTGATGCCGTTGTCGCTTGTCGTGGCTTGGCTTGTTTGTGCTTGGGCAAGCTCTAATTCTTTACCGCGTACTTTGGGGGCGGGTGGAGTGGGGCGTGCGTTGCGGGGTTGTGTCTGCGCAACCTGTGCACTGTCGGGGAATGTGTATTTTGATAGGTCGATGAGCCCTTCGAGAATGGGGCGTTGACTGAGAAATTGGTTGACGTCAACACTCGACGAATAGGGGCAGGTTGTGCCGCGGCTGTCGAGCATTTTTTCAATTGCTTGGGTTATGCGGCGGTCAATTTGGGCCGAGTCGTAGCGTTGAATGTCGTCGAATGCGACCTCTATAAGAATGTCTCCGGTTTCAAAGTTTACAATAGAACGCGATTGGTAGTCGTCGCTGTATTCTACCCATTCGCTCTTTGTGTCTTCGAGGGGTGTTTCTGCCCCCCCCCATATTTTTTTAACAGATTTTAAGTAATTTAAATATTCTTTACGCATTTGCTGCTCGTAGCGCTCGTATTCTTTGCGTGCTTCCTCGGCCATCTGTGCAAATGCCTCGCGCTCTTCGGTGGCCTCGGCCTCGAATCTGCTGCGCAGAGTATCGGACGTCGTTGCCCCGTTATTCTCTTGCGCAAAAATAGCTATGCAAAAGGTCTGTAATAATATAAATGTAAGCAGTGTATTTTTCATAATCATTTATATTTTTGCATAAATTGTACGTCGAGGATGTGTTTGTGTTTAAAAATCTTAATTCTGCAAGTTTATTTATTATTTTTGAAAAATCAAAATGTTTTTACAAAATATGTGCCGATAAGGGGGGAATTGATACTTTTTTTCTTGTAATGTATTACATTGTGTTTATTGTGTCTGCGTTTCTTTATGTTTTATTCACGTTTTTTTTGAAATAGTAGTCGGTTCCCGGTTACTTATTTAATTGAAAATTGTTTTCTTTGAGGTAACCTCGTAAATTTTCTGCACTCGCTTGGATAAACGCTAAAATAAATTTTGCGTTTCTCGCTCGTTTGATAAAATCTTTGCGCTGTCGCGCGAAGATTTTCTGCACTCGCTTGGATAAACGCTAAAATAAATTTTGCGTTTCTCGCTCGTTTGATAAAATCTTTGCGCTGTCGCGCGAA
>CAYYEL010000022.1:21368-27237 GCA_964470845.1 uncultured Bacteroidaceae bacterium
AAATAAATTTTGCGTTTCTCGCTCGTTTGATAAAATCTTTGCGCTGTCGCGCGAAGATTTTCTGCACTCGCTTGGATAAACGCTGAAATAAATTTTGCGTTTCTCGCTCGTTTGTTGTATCTTTGCACGATAATTTGTGCATAGTGCGCTAATTTGCATTGGGTGGGCGATTGCCGTTTTTTACGGTGGTGCATATTCCTATTGGATTATTGTCGCTTTTGTGCCGATTAAGAGCTGTTTTGCACACGGTGAAATTATAGATTATGAAAAAAAGAATATCATTTATATTGCTGTTGACAGTGGTGCTGTTTGCTTCGTGCTCGCCATATAATGCATTGCTCAAGCAGACTACCGATATTGAGTATAGATATGAGGCTGCAAAGGAATATTACATAAAAGGCGAATATTCCAAGGCTGCGCCTCTGCTCGAAGGACTTATCCGCGTGTTTAAAGGTACAGCCAATGCCGAGGAGTCGCTCTTCTTGCTTGCAATGTGCTACTATGAGTCGCACGATTATTACACCGCATCGCAATATTTCAGCACATACTATAAGAATTATCCTCGTGGCGAATATACCGAGCTTTCGCGCTTCTATTGCGGAAAATCGCTATATAATGGAATAACAGAGCCCGAGCTCGACCAAACAGATACTTACACGGCAATAAACGAGTTGCAACTATTTATGGAGTATTTTCCGGCCAGCAACTACCGCGACGAGGCTCAAAAGATGATGTTCGAGATGCACGACCTTCTTGTTAAAAAAGAGTACCTCTCGGCAAAATTATATTACGAGCTTGGCGATTATATGGCATATATGGGAAACAACTATCAGGCTTGTATAGTAACGGCGCAGAATGTGTTAAAGGATTATCCCTACACCTCGTTGCGCGAGGATTTGTCGATGCTGATACTGCGGGCAAAATATAAAATGGCAGTGCACAGCGTCGAGAACAAAAAGATTGACCGTTACCGCGATGCAGTAGATGAATACTACTCATTTAAGAACGAATTTCCGGCAAGTAAATACCTGCCCGAGGCCGAGGAGTATTACACCGAGGCGCTGAAAGTGGTAAAGGAGTAAAGAGCCGATACTCTAATAATAACAACGAACATTCAAGGCCTAAAAGTGTAGGAATATATGGCCGCTCTTAATATTATTAAGGTAAGTTGTTGTAACGGGTATAAATGAAAAAATAGTAATAACAATATAATAGCTTCAAAAACAATGGACTACAAAAAGACAAATGCTCCCACAAGTACGGTAACACGTAATATGGCCGATTTTGTACAAGAGACCGGTAATGTTTATGAATCGGTGGCTATCATCGGCAAACGCTCTAATCAGATAGCAGCCGAAATGAAAGACGAACTGCTGAAGAAACTCAATGAATTTTCATCGACCACCGACAATCTTGAGGAGCAATTCGAGAACCACGAACAGATTGAAATTTCACGTTTCTACGAGAGACTGCCTAAGCCTACACTCATTGCTGCTCAGGAGTTTATCGATGGAAAAGTATATTTCCGCGACCCCTCTAAAGAGGTTAGTGGCGACGAAGATTGATTTATAGCGTAAACAAAGAGAAAAATATATGAAATTCCGTATATATCAGCTCTTTTATGTGTCGGCAATTGCGTTGATTATTGCAGCGCTGTGTATGCCCATTACACAATTTATAGAGGTTAATGGAGCAACGTCGGTACTGACGAATTTCAGCATACAGCAGCCCGACGGCTCGGCATCGTATGTGGTTTGCGCATTAGGAGTGGTACTTATTTTTGCTGCTCTTGTGGATGTATTCGGATTGTTTATCTCGTTCTTCCAAAATTTTGAATTACAGAAAAGGGTCGCAATCCTGACATCGTTGCTGCTGACCGGTTACTATCTGCTGTTGCTTATCTTTTCGCTTCTTTTGATTGATGGCGTGTCGATGGCTTTGATGGTAGCCGCAATATTCCCTCTTGTAGCTCTTGTACTGAATGTAATGGCGTTCCTTGCCACCCGTCGCACCGAGGCTAAGCTACTTGCCAAGGCATCGGGCTTCAGATTAAGAGGTTAATGAATACAGGGTTTTGAAACATAACAGCACCGCTTCAAAAAGAGCGGTGCTGTTTTTTTGTTGTCGTTAAACAAAAGTTGCTTCATCTTTGTTGTCTGAGAAAATTAAACTCATAAATTATGGATAAACTGAAGATTACAATTTTTGCCGACCCTGTGTGTACGTGGTGTTGGGGCACTGCGCCTGTAACGCGAGCCATTGAGCAGTACTACGCCGGCCAAGTGATTATAAACTATGTGATGGTAAAAATGGTCGATGATATTCGCACGTTCAGCGAGCGGCGTTTGCAGATAGGGGGTGATGATATTGCGCTATCGAATAGAAATATGGTGAGCGCATGGCTCGAAGCCTCAAAAATTCACGGAATGCCGGTCGAGGAGAAGGGGTTCAGATTATTTGACGAGGAGCATCGCTCCACTGCACCCCAGTGTATGGCTTATATTGCAGCTGCAATACATTGCGAGAAAAGTGAGAACAGTCGGCAAAAGGCGCATAGATATTTAAGAGCCTTGCAACAGGCTACTGCGGCCGAGGCTCTTCGCACGTGCGACCCGTTGGTGCTTGCCGATATTGCAGCTACTGTCGGCATCCGGCCCGAGGTTATCAGCAGCACTATGCAGAGTAATGAGGTGCGTGAGAGGCTTGCCCGAGACGAGCAGCTCGCTGCGCACTACGAGGTGCAGAGTACGCCGGCTTTCTTGTTAGAATACAAAGGTAGTGAGCTTCTTATTCAGGGCTTTACCCACTTTGAGGCTATACGTGAGGCGATAGAAAAACTGTCAGCAGGTAATATAAAGCCCGAAAAGCCGCAAGAGTGTATCGCAACCGCCGAGAATGTGGCACGCTACATTGCTCGTTACGGCTCGGTGTTTCCTGTGGAGATTGCAACGGCCTTTGCTCTTAGACGGCACAACGGACACACGGCGTTGAATATTGAATCGTACGAACATCTGCCGGCAATAATAGAGCATCTGCTTGTCGATGAAAAGATTGCAATGACGCCCTTTGCCAATAGCTTTAAAATATATTCAATAGAGGAGGGGCGCACCTTGACACAGCGCCGCGAGCAGGCTTTTGCACGCACAATGTAGTGTTCTGAAAGGGTGGTGCTGCTCAATGGTGTCTTGAGAATTTTACAACTCTTGTGAGAGTGAGCCGATTTTATCTTTTGGCTCACTCTCATCTGTTTTATCGTTTTTCAAGATTAAAAACTTACTTTCAGATACCTGCATCCGTGCAATGGAATTGTACAGTTAAGCTCATCGGATGAGAGGTTTTTCTGTCGCCATACGTCTCGGATAACCTTGGCGGGTTCTTTTGCGGGAATAAGAGCTTTTATATTTACTTGCCGGTCTTTTTCGCCTACATTGAAGATACCTACCGCTATGCTTCCGTCTGTCAATGGACGGCTCCAAACTTCAATGTCTCCTTCTTTAAGAACGCGGTCGGCCTGCTTGCCCAACATATCCTGATTTATGGCGTTCACCTCGTTGTTGCAAAGCAGATTCAGCGTAAAGTCGTCCATCTGTGCGATGTCGCAGCCAATGAGCATATTAGAGGCCAGAATTGTCCACAGTGTGATGTGTGTATATTGCTCATCGGGTGTCAAGCGGGTCTCGCGCAAATTGCTTCCCCATCCCACTTTGCCGACAACCAACATATCCGGGTCGTTCCAGTGTCCCACTGACGAGTATTGAGCTTTTCCTTCTTGCAGGCGAAAACCTACGTGATATATTGACTTCCAAGTGTCGTTGATGTCAGGAGCTGTACGCCAACTGTTGCCGTCGCAATAAATTCCCCACAGATGCACTTGTGTTCCACCCAACGGGCCGAGGCTGTAGAAAATATCACGAGGCTGTTCGCGCAGATATTTCTGCATCAGCAGATAGGGGCGTACGCAACTGGGGAATCCGCGGTCGTTGTTCTTTATTCGCTCTTTTTCGTAACTGCACCAGTCGTATTTCAGATAATCGACACCCCATTTATTATAAACTTCGGCATCTTGTTTCTCGTGTCCGAGGCTTCCAAGATAGTTGCCGCAGGTGGTTGCGCCGGGCGAGCTGTAGATACCGAACTTTAGTCCGCGCTCGTGAAGCCAGTCTATAAGTCCTTTCATTGAGGGAAACTTTTCGTTTGCCTCGATTGTGCCGTCGGGGTTACGTTTATCTGCTTCCCAACCGTCGTCGATGTTGATGTAATTGTAGCCGTGGTCGGCCAAGCCTTTGTCGATAAGTGCTTGAGCAGAGGATATTACCTTTTCTTGCGACACGCTTAACCCCCAACAATTCCAAGAATTCCATCCCATAGGTGGTGTCTGTCCTATCATATTCTCGCCCACTTTAAGTGTAAACTCTTGTGAGGCCTTTCCTTTGGCATTTTGGGCTGTAACTGTGAAGGTAAGGTTGCCTGCTTTGTCTATTCTTCCGCTCAACACTCCATCGCTTTCTGTGAGTTGCAAACCTTCGGGTAGGTTGTCGCATGTAAATTTCATAGGACGCTCGCCCGATACGGGGAAACGATAGATGACGGGAGAGCCGGGACGCACGCCGAATACCGGTGCACCGTTGAAACGGGGTGTGGCCGGAGTGGGAGGTGTCAATATGTATTTCAGTTGTTTGTTTTCTATGAGCACTTTTCCTGTCTTTTCATCTGTGTAAATTGCAGATAAATGGTACATTTTGTCCATTTTGTAGGGCACAGATACGCTCACAGGTTTGTTGCGCTTGATGTTAAGTTTTTTGGTAATAGATTTTACCGTAGCCCCTGTTTCGCGGTCGGTGATGGTTATTTCCAATTTTCCGACGGTGGATGTTGCGTACTTGTTGTTAATCTCCACGTCATAATGATACTTTCCTACATTTGTGTCGGTAAGGCGCATAGAGAGACCATCTTCGGCATTGGGGCAGAATATATTTAAGGGGTTGTTGTGCAGTCCCCCGGAACCGCCTCGGTTATAGACACGTATGGCGACTACATTATCTTTGTCCCAACGGATTCCGTCTTTTTTGGCATCGACTGCATAGTAGCGCTCATTTTTATGGGCCGAGAAATATCCCGATTCGTCTGTCGGCATACGGCCGGTTGCTCCAATGAGCTTGCCATTCAGGTAGCATTCATCTGCGTCATCTGCCTTTGGAATGTTGAATATGACAACATTCTGTTGGTCGGCACTGTTTAGCAGGCTCTTGGGAATGTTTATGTGAATACGATACCAAGCGTATGTGTTGGTGCCGGGAGGAAAGCCTTGCTCGTTCCAGTATTTCGTTACATCAATCTCACTCCACGAGGATTCGTCTATGTCCGGATTGGCCCAATTCGCATTGTCGCCTTGCTTGAAAAGAGCTTTGCTGACACTGACTTTCTCGGATGTTTTAACTTTCTGTGCATTTGCCTGTAATCCTATCAGGGCTAATAGTGTAACAAAGAAAAGTTTCTTCATGATTGTTTGTCGAGAGGCTCTTATAGAATATACGAGCATTGGAGAGTAGCCGAGCCTCATTAAAAGCTACTGTCAATGTATCTTTGTTCGTCGCAAAGATACAGGAAAATATTACAAAGTAAAATAATAAAGATTTTTTTTTGCTATCTTTGCTGTAAACCGCGAAGATTCTCTGCACTCGCTTTAAAAAACACTAAAGTGAACTTTGTGTTTTTTGCTCGTTTGTTCGTATCTTTGATAAAAATATCGAAGATATTCTGCACTCGCTTTAAAAAACACTAAAGTGAACTTTGTGTTTTTTGCTCGTTTGTTCGTATCTTTGATAAAAATATCGAAGATATTCTGCACTCGCTTTAAAAAACACTAAAG
>CAYYEL010000023.1:0-26855 GCA_964470845.1 uncultured Bacteroidaceae bacterium
GTAGATACATAATAACAGTATCGGCGTGCGGTGGCGTCGAAGCGGGCGTGCGCACCCTCTCGCACCCGTCGTATGTCCGAGACAGCAATATCGGGGGGCAGTATGCGGTTGAGTTTATATTGCAGTGCAGCGGTGTCAGTGGTTACAGGAAGATCGACGTGAGCCACCATATTTACGGCGTTTACCCCGGCGTCAGTGCGCCCCGCCCCCACCACGCTTATGGGCGTGCGCAGCAGCGTTGTAAGTGCCTCTTCGAGCATCTGTTGAACAGTGCGGGCATTAGGTTGTATCTGCCAACCGTGGTAAGCTGCGCCGTCGTACGAGAATTGTATAAAGTAACGCTGCATCATAGCTCGTTCTTTAATATAAATATGTGGCAAGCCACTAATCCGGCAGTCTCGGTGCGCAGGCGCGAATTTCCAAGGCTTATGGGACGATAGCCCGCCGAGAGGGCCGTCTGAACCTCCTCGGGGCTGAAATCGCCCTCGGGGCCGATGAGTATGGTTGCGTTACGCCCCACTGTAAGCGCATCCTTCAACAGCAGACGTTCGCTATCGTAGCAGTGAGCAATGTATTTTTCCTCGCTGCTGTTTGCCGCAATGAATCTCTTAAAATCGACCATTTCATTTACCACGGTCTTATGAGACTTCAACGACTGCTTCATCGCCGAGACAACGATGCGTTCGATGCGGTCGGTCTTTATCACTTTACGTTCCGAGAAACGACACGAGAGGAAAGTAAGCTCATCGAGCCCAATCTCCACAGCCTTCTCGACCATCCACTCTATGCGATCCATATTTTTTGTAGGGGCGATAGCAATGTGCAGATGCCCTTGCCACCCTTTAGGTTGCTCGATAATCTCCTCGGCCTCGACGTAACAATGCTTACCGACGATAGAAGAAATTGCCGCCTTATAAAAGCAGCCTTTTCCATCGGTTATTTCAATCTTGCTACCCACACCAAGCCTGAGCACACGCAAACAGTGTGCCGCCTCGTCCTCGGGCAGTTCCCAATTGTTTTTTATCTCGGGTGCATAGAATAGTGCCATAGTAGTTGTTTGTCTTTTATGCTTAATAACAGTATCTCGGAAGTATTGAAGCTTATTCGTTGTCCGCAGTCTCCTCCTCGAACGAGGTATCCTGCTCTTTTGTACGCGAGTCAATCTCCTCTTTAATTTTCATTGCAAGTTCGTAATTCTCTTCCTTTACAGCCTTGTCGAGCACTGCACGCAATGTATCGACGTCGGCAACGGTTATTGGAACAGAGATTGCACCGTTAAACACGTCGCGTATGGCCACACGTTCGAGCAACTCCTCGTCGATATATATTGGAGCTTCGGAACGTATTGCAATTGCCACCGCGTCCGATGTTCGGGCATCTATCTGACACACATTATCGCCCTGTTTATAAAGCAGTTGCGAATAGAACGTACCATCGTTTACTTTACCGATAGTGGCACACGTCATTGTAGCGCCAAGAGCATCGGTGAGCGAGCGAAAAAGGTCGTGTGTAATAGGACGTTTGGTCTCGAATCCACGCAGAGCAAAGGCTATGGCCTGTGCCTCGTAAACACCTATGGCAACCATAATTTTACGGTTGCCATTGCGTTCTTTAAGAATCATTACATAAGCCCTCTCGTCCGAGGCCTTACACAATATATCGGATACAACAAGCTCAATCATACTTTTAGTTTCTGCTCTGATTTTCCGTCCTTAAAAAGCAATGCAAAAAGTACACCGACAACAAAAGCGTATGCCGCAAAAATGTACCACGCTGTGCTCCACCCTTGAATTGAGGTTGCATAGGCATTCACCACCTCTTGTGCTGCAATTACACCTACCGATGCCCCAAGGCCGTTTGTCATAAGCATAAACAATCCTTGAGCACTCGAACGCATATTTTCGGGTACCTCTTTATCGACAAACAACGAGCCCGAGATATTAAAGAAGTCAAATGCCACTCCATAAACAATCATCGAGAGGATAAAGAGCCACACACCGCTGCCGGGATTTCCAAGCCCGAAGAATGCGAAGCGGAACACCCACGCAAACATTGCTATGAGCATAACCTTTTTAATTCCGAATCGTCCCAAGAAGAAAGGAATGAGCAGAATACAGAGTGTCTCACTTATCTGCGAGAGAGAGATTATTATGTTCGTGTGCTCAACAGCAAATGTCCCCGCATAGGCCGGATCCTCGCTGAAGCTCGCTATAAACCCGTTGGCGTAACCATTGGAAATTTGCAATGCACCACCCAAGAGCATCGAGAAGATAAAAAACACCACCATTCTCCTTTGATTAAAGAGTTTAAAAGCGTCCAGTCCCAACGAAGAGGCCAACGTGCGTTTGCCACCCTTGCTCACAGGACAAGCAGGCATTGTAAGTGAGTAGAGCGCCAGAATCACTCCCCACACAGCCGAGGTGTAAAATTGATTGCCATTATCCTGAAAGCCCATAAGATCGACCAACCACATCGACACTATAAAACCTATCGTTCCAAATACTCGAATAGGCGGAAAAGCCTTTACCGTGTCGAGCCCACTGCGCTCAAGCGCGGTATATGAGACCGAGTTTGAGAGAGCCAACGTGGGCATATAAAAAGCTACACTCATTGCATAGTACCAAAAAATATCATTGAAGACTACATCAGTACCTTGCTTATTGCACATATAGGCAGTGAGCGCCATAAAAGAGGCAGACACAGCATGACAGAACGACAAGAGTTTCTGCGCCGGAACCCAACGGTCGGCAATTATACCCATCAGAGCAGGCATAAATATTGAGACTAATCCTTGCACCGAGTAAAACCATCCAATATGCTCGCCCAGCCCGACGCCACCTAAATAGCGCCCCATAGACGTCAGATAAGCGCCCCACACTGCAAATTGCAAGAAACTGAGCACCATTAGTCGGATTTTAAGACTTGAATTGTTCATATTACTACATTTTTCTATTACTATCGGAATATTATATTTGTTATTACCTGAGCCTTGACGTGGTCGTTCAGACGGTGTACGAGCGTGCGACGGTTCATCATAAGCTCTTGACGCAGCACCGACGAAGAGAGCGACACATAAAGTATCTGATTTTTTATAAACAGAGATTTTGTATAGGCCTGTACACCGCCACCAAGCACCTGTGCCCACGCTTGAATAAGACGATACTCGTTCAGAGGAGTTTCCAGCCCCTCTTCGCGGCACGTCTCGCGCACAATCTCGGATATTGATTTTAAGCTACCTCGTTTCATCTCTCCTTTATCAAATTTATACCTCCTTTTTCAACCTCAAAGAGTTTATATTCACCCTCTATACATTCTAAAATGCTGTCAGTGTGCTCGCGGTTCACGTCGGTTATAAAAATTTGTCCGAATTTATCGCCTGCAACCAGCTGAACAATCTTCTCGACACGGTGCGAGTCGAGCTTGTCGAATATATCGTCGAGCAGAAGAAGCGGCGTCTCGCCACCCTTGCGACGCAAAAAATCGAATTGTGCCAATTTAAGCGACACAAGATAGCTTTTATTCTGTCCCTGCGAGCCCTCTTTGCGAATGGGATAGCCGTCGAGTTGCATCACAAGTTCGTCGCGATGGACGCCTTTTGTTGTATATCCCACGCGTAAATCCTCGCTGCGTGTCTCCCTTAAAAGCTGTTGCAGATTATTGTCCGATAGATGCGAACGGTAGCGCAGGCTGACATTCTCGTCGCCTCCCGATATATAGCAGTGAAACTCTTTAAAAATGGGTATAATCTCCTCGACAAAATTACAACGGCCATTATAGACAGTCTGAGCCTCAACCGCCATCATCTCCTCGACAAGAGATAGAACCTCGGCGTCGGGTGCGCGCTCGGCACGCAAAAGAGCGTTACGCTGTTGCAAAGCACGATTATAACGTATAAGAGCCGCCAGATATTCATTATCGTATTGCGAAATTACAACATCCATAAAACGACGACGCTCCTCGCTGCCCCCTGCTATAAGTTCATTATCAGCAGGCGAGACAAGCACAAGCGGCACAGTACCAATGTGATCCGAGAGGCGCTCGTATAGTTTCTTGTCGCGTCGAAATTGTTTCTTCTCGCCTCGCTTGAGACCACACGATATTTCACAGGCAATGCCACTGCCACTGAAATATTTTCCTTTAATCATAAAAAAAGGAGCATCGTGCCTTATATTAGAATTATCTGAAGCACCTAAAGCACTCTTACAGAACGACAAATAATAGATTGCATCAAGCAGATTGGTCTTACCCATTCCGTTACTACCGATGAGGCAATTTATTTTTTGCGAGAAGTCAAGCTCAACCTCGGCCAGATTTCTGTAATTTATTACTGATATACTATCTATAAGCATACGTGCACCTATTTTTTCTAAAGTAGCGCGAAGATAATGTTTTTTAATAGCTTTTCCACGCTTATGGCAATATATTTTACCTTATTAGATAAAAAAAACAGATATAATTTTCCCACTACAAAGATTTTGATTACTTTTGCGGTTGATTTTGCAGAAAAGTCCTTTTGAAAATAAATAATAAAAGAAATTATAAAGATGAGCACAAAAAAAACAGAGCAGGCACCCATCGCTGTTGAGGAGGTGCTGAGCAAGTCAGAGGCATTTGCCCACAAATACAAAAAAGCCATCGTTGGCGCAGTAGTTGCTATAATCCTATTTGCAATAGGAAGCACACTTTACAATCAGAATATTGTCGCCCCTGCCGAGAAAGAGGCAGCCGAGGCACTCTATGCAGCACAGGCTCTCTTCGACGAGGGTAAATTCCAAGAGGCATTGGACGGCGACGGTGCAAACCTCGGCCTCATTGCTATTGCCGACGAGTATAGCAGCACAGCAAGCGGCAACCTTGCAAACGCATACGCAGGATTGGCTCTTGCACAGCTTGGCCGCTACGAGGATGCAATCCCCTACCTCAGCGACTTCAGCGGCGACGACCAGATGGTTGCACCCGCAGTGCTTGGCGCTCTTGGCAACTGCTATGCACAGACCGGCAACAGCGACAAAGCAATCGGCTGCTTCCTTGATGCTGCAAGCAACGCCGACAACAACACAATAAGCCCCTACTACCTGTTGCAGGCAGGCATCCTGTACGAGCAGGCAGGAAAAGCCGACAAGGCACTGAAGCTATACGAGGAGATAAAGAACGAGTATCCCACATCTGTTCAGGCTATGGACATTGACCGTTACATCAACCGTGTAAAATAAGAGAGAAAGTTTAAAAAAATAGTAAGGGTGTGTCAAAATAGCAATTTTGCCACACCCTTTTTAAATAACACCTACCTTACACAAAAGAGCAGTATCGCAGAAATATCCACACTATACAACCTTAAAATAATAATTATGGCAACCGAATTACACAATCTGTCAGACTACAACCCCGACGTAACACCCTCGGGAGAAGGCAAACGAGTAGGAATAGTATATGCCGAATGGAATTCCGAAATAACATATGCACTGCGCGACGGTGCTATAAAAACACTCATCGACAACGGTGTCGGCCAAGACAACATTACAACCGTGAGCGTTCCGGGCAGTTTCGAGCTCATTTATGGTGCTGCACAAATGGCAAAAACAGGAGAGTACGACAGCATAATAGCAATAGGCTGCGTTATACGTGGCGACACACCACATTTCGACTATATCTGCGAGGGAGTAACCGCAGGTCTCTCGCGTCTGAACATCGACTATGACACCCCCGTCATATTCGGCCTTATAACCACTAACAACCTTCAGCAGGCACAAGAACGCAGTGGAGGACGCTTGGGCAACAAGGGCGACGAGTGCGCCGTAACAGCCCTGCATATGATGGCTCGCAAATGGAGCAAATAAAGCCATAAGACCGGTATTAACCGCTAAAAAACAATGAAGCGCCTGCTACTTTTCAACAGCTCGAACGACCTTGCACTTGCACAGGGGACAAAAGAATATATTGCCCCAAAGAGCATTGTACAAATGGAGAACGACCTATCGGCACTGCCTTGGTGGTGGGCCGATGAGGGCGATGCAATACTTCTGCCCGCAGGGCGGGACAAGAGCCGTATAGAAGAGTTTTTCGCGCCCTACAAGCGGAATATACATTTTATAAGCGAAGATGAGAATTATGACACCCTGCACAAAAGCACAGGGTGTCATTTTCGTCCCTCGCCGTGGGGGTGGAGCGCCGCAACCGCCCACAAGCTCCAACGCTTCGGAGTGCCCGAAAGCCTTATGCCCACAAGGGAAGCAATAGAGACGATGCGCACCCTTTCGAGCCGCGAATTTGCCGCACAATACATTAAGGAGTTTCTAAGCGACAAGAGTATAGCCCCGCACAGACATCGCCTCGTGGGAGAGAAGATGCGTTTCATAAGAAGCATTGACGAGTTACAGATGCCCGAGAGAACTATTTTTAAGTCGCCGTGGTCGAGCAGCGGACGCGGTATTTTTGCAGCCAACAGCATCGACGAGCCCTCTATACACGACAAGCTCACAGGCTTTATTTCGCGGCAAGGCGGGTTTGTTGCCGACAAACTGTATGACAAACTATTGGATTTTGCTCTCGAATATTATATAAGCGAACGCGGCGAGGCGCAGTTTCTCGGATTTTCATTGTTTGCAGCCGGTGGCAACGGGTTCTATGGTTACAATTTTGTAGCCTCGCAACAAGAGTTAAGCGAGCGTATTGTCGGCGCAGGGTGCGAGAATGCTTTGCTCGACGAGCTTATAGCGTCTCACTCTCGGCTCTTGGCACGCAGGCTAAAGGGACGTTACAGCGGTATAGTAGGAATTGATATGCTCGTTACTCTTGAGAATGGAGAATACAAGGTGCACCCCTGCATAGAGATTAACCTAAGAATGAATATCGGGGTGTTGGCACTGAAAGTTTTTAATCTTGTGGGCAGCAGAGATATTCCGTTGACTCCCTCAGACAACAATAACAAATTCTGTGCTAAGGTCGAGAAGGGCAAGCTGCTTATAACAGCGCATAAATAAAGAAAAACATCAGCCACTTTTTTTGCTATAAGCATAAAAAAAGGATACAAGAATAAGGATGCCCCCTTTGGTGCATCCTTATTCTTGTATCTTATCTTGTAAAAACGACAGGATTATTCCTGAGTAGGAGCTTGAGCGGGAGCCTCGGCAGGAGTTGCAGCGGGAGCCTCGGTTGCAGCATCTTGTGTAAAGTCGGGAACCGCCATAGGATTCACAAGAGTATTCTCAACTGCATTCTGCTTTAATACGCTATCCTCTACAACAACGCTTTTGGGAAGCGAAATTGAAGCACAAATACTGAACACAGCAATTGCAATAGCCAATCCCCAAGTTGATTTCTCAAGAAAATCGGTAGTTTTTCTAACGCCCATAATCTGATTGGATGATGCAAAGTTTGATGCAAGGCCACCACCTTTTGAATTCTGAATAAGAACAATCAGACACATCAACACAGCAGCAATTAAAACAAGGACCAAAAAAAGTGTGTAGTACATCTTTATTTTCTTTTTGTATGTTTAACTATTTTTTCTAAAAATCTAATTTGGTCTGCAAAGTAACGATTTTTATTCGGATATTCCAAACATAATCGACGAATAATTTCAAGAGCCTTGTCATATTTTCCCTGCTTAATGTAAATAGCAGCAAGGGTTTCTGTAAAAAATGAGTTCTCGGCAGGTGTTTCAGGGTGAGGCTCAACAACCTCGGCCTCAGTCTCGGGACGCAGTTGTAATGTTATTTTTTCATTGTCTCCCGAGAGAAAATCATCTATAAGTTCCTGCCCACGCAATTTTGGAACAACGTCCGAGGATTGTTGCGACGGTTCTTTAAGATAGGCAGTGGCATAGTCTATGGCAGCTGCTCCTTCGGCCTCAAGCGAGAATTTATCTTTGGGCAGCGTGTCGAGAAAGGCATCAATAAGGCTCATTGTGCGGTCGAGTGCAGGCTCGGCATCGGTATCTTCGTCGTGCACGGCAGCCCCATAGCCCTCCATAAGTTCGAAAAGCACTCTGCGATTTTTTAAATAGAGCGCTGCCTTACGCAACTCCTTTCCAAATTCAATGTCGTGCAGGAGATAGAGATTTTTGAGCATTAGCAGTCGGGCTGCATCAAAATAAGGATAACGCCCCACAAGCAGTCGCAGCTCGTAGAGTGTCTCTCGGCTTAATTCCTTTGGATTGGAAATATAATTTACAAGCGTCTCCATTGTCTTACCAGTTGGCTACAGCTGCATTGAACACCGACTCAACAATTTCTTTAATCATTTGTGTAACAAGCTCTTCTTGCACGCTCTCAAGCGATTGAGTAGCGTCAAAATCACGTGTTGCCGAGAACGAGCGCTCGAAGTCTTCGTCGTGATTAGTATTATTTGTGAAACGCACATTGACGGTTATTTTCAACTGCACCATTGCCGAATAACCGTCGGCCGAGATTGATTTATTGAATTGGTCGTAGGCTGTAATTTCACCCGCAAGTTGCAGGTCGCCCCCTCGCGGCACTTGACGCAGCTTGGTCTGCTGCACAAAGACATCACTCAATGTCTCGTTGAGCATAGGTGCCATAGGGCCCCACTGATAAGCAGCCCTATTCTGGAAGGTCTCTAAAGATATTGTCTTTACTTTTGTATAATCTATTGATGCTCCCGTCAGTTTGTAGCTGACTTTGCAGCCTGCAAACAGCGTCGCAAACAGCAAAAGGAGGCCGAACGCAAATGTTCGTAGTTTAGTCAATGCCATATTCTTTTATTTTTCGGTATAAGGTACGCTCCGAGATGTTCAACTCACGCGCCGCATCGCGTCGGCGTCCGTGGTTTCTTTCGAGTGCCGATATAATGGTTTTTTTCTCAACGTCGTCGAGCGAGAGCGTCTCGTCGATATATTCGCCCACCTCGTGCATTGGCGCAGACGACTGAATGTGTATTGTGCGAGGGTCAATCGTTACCTCTTGAGCGTGAGGATATAGTTGTACGGCGTCGTGTGCCGACACTGCGCGTGCGCCCATAAGTTCTTTTACCTGTCGGCGCAACTCTGTTATGTCGCGGCGCATATCAAAAAGTACGCTGTATAATATCTCGCGCTCGCTCTCAAAGGTTTTTCCACTATTCTGTTGCTGTGCAGGCACAGGCAGATTGCCCATATTCTGCTGTGGCAGATAGCCGAGCATTGTTTCGCCCGTTACCTTGCGGTTCAATTCGAGAATCGACATTTGCTCGGCTACATTTTTCAACTGGCGTATATTGCCCGGCCATTGATAGGCAAGAAGAGCCTCGGTGGCAGCCTCGTCGAGTTCTATTTTGGGTACATTGTAGCGTGCCGAAAAGTCCATCACAAATTTCTTGAACAGCAGAAGCACATCGCCACCGCGCTTGCGCAACGGAGGCACGTTTATGGGTACAGTGCTCAGACGATAGTATAAATCCTCGCGGAAACGACCGTTCTTTATCGCCTCGGGCAGATTGACATTTGTGGCACAAACTATACGCACATCGGTTTTTTCGACCTTAGACGAACCGACACGCATAAACTCGCCATTCTCAAGCACACGCAGCAGACGCGCCTGTGTGGATATTGGCAGCTCACCAACCTCGTCAAGAAATATTGTACCGCCGTCAGCCTCGCTGAAATAACCCTTACGCTCGCTGACTGCATCGGTAAATGCACCCTTTACGTGTCCGAAAAGTTCCGAGTCGATTGTACCCTCGGGGATTGCTCCACAGTTTACTGCTATATATTTACCGTGCTTGCGCACACTGTTGGTGTGTATTATTTGAGGAAAGAATTCCTTTCCCGAGCCACTCTCTCCCGTTACAAGCACAGTAAGGTCGGTACGAGCCACCTGTATGGCCGTATCTATGGCACGCATAAGCTCGGGAGCGTTTCCAATAATCCCGAATTGTTGCTTCACTCTCTGTATCTCTGTCGTATCCATAATTACAAATAAGCGTAATTTACTTGCAAAAGTATTCTTTTTTTTTAGAATGGGAAAAGAAGCGGCAACACAAGTATCATAACTATTGCCATTATTATCTGCAATGGCAATCCGACTTTAACGTAGTCGATGAATTTATACTGTCCAGCGTGCATCACAAGAGCATTGGGCGGCGTGGAGAATGGCGATGCAAAACACATACTTGCAGCCACGGCTACTGCTATGAGGAAGGGCGTGGGATTAACCCCTATTTGCTGGGCACTGCTCAGAGCAATCGGTGCAAGAAGCACTGCTGTTGCGGTGTTGCTTATGAACATTGTCATAAGTGAGGTTGTAAAATATATTCCCGCCATAAGCACAATGGGGCCGTAGCTACCTATTGAGCTTACAAGAGTGGTCGAGATATACTCCGAAACGCCTGTTTTTTCAAGAGCTGTTGACATCGGCATCATTGCCGCAATAAGTACAATGCTTTCCCAATTTATGGTCTTATAGGCAGCCTCGACGTTGCGGAAACACCCCGTAAGCACCATTAACAGTCCGGCTATCATCACTGCTGTTACAGGCTCAATGGGAATAAAATCAAACACCATTGCGGCAATCATCAAGAGCATTATTCCGGCGGCCAAAGGCGCTTTATAGTCGAGTGTTACCTTTGCAGCCTCCTCAAGCGGACGTCCCACGACAATCCACTCGGTTGTCTCCTTCTCAAGCTCGGCAATATTGTCCCACGTACCCTGCACCAAAAGAAGGTCGCCACTATGAATAACCTCATTGGCGAGCGACTGCACGATGTATTTTCCCTTACGGCATATTCCAAGGACATTCACATTGTAGCGTGTGCGGAACTCGGCCTCTCTGATTTTCTTGTTCAGGAAGCTCGACGATGGCATAAGCACAATCTCGGCAACGCCAATATCGTAAAAATCGAGCGAGAGGCTTTTTCCTTTATCCTCGGATATATAAAGAGCCTTGTGCTCATCGGCAAAAGCGTGTACACTCTCGCGGTTACCGGTAACAAAGAGAATATCGCCATCACACAATACTGTGTCCGACTCGGCTGCAATCTGTATAACTTTTTTAAGCAGACGATTCTGAGAATTCTCGACCCTGCGCACCTCAAGTATGTTCATTCCATATTTGCTGCGGGCATTGAGCTCGACAATCATCTTGCCCAATAGTTTCGACCCCGCACTCACCTGAAGACGATGCAGACTGCTCGATATTCCATACTCCTTTACAAGCGTCTTTAACGATTTTCCACTACCTGCTCCCTCGCTGCTCAATGTTCCGGGCTTCGAGAGAAAGATTTTTGTAAGAGGCATAAGCACAATTACGCCTACGCACACACATACAAGACCTACGGGAGTGAACGAGAAGAACGACAAAGGCTCGTAGCCTGCCGACGACAAGGCATTGTTAACCACAAGGTTGGGAGGAGTACCGATGAGTGTCATCATACCTCCCATACTGCTGGCAAAGGCAAGTGGCATAAGCAGGCGCGAGGGATTCATTTTCATACTCATAGCCATACTCACCACAATGGGCAGCAAAAGTGCCACTGTACCCGTATTGCTGACAAAAGCACCAATGGCCGATGTTACCAACATTACCAACAGAAAGAGCTTTGTCTCGCTGTTGCCGGCAAGTTTCATCAATTTTGAGCTTATCATCTTGGCAAGACCTGTCTGGAATATTGCGCCACCAACAACGAAAAGTCCAATCATCATCACAACCACACTGTTCGAGAAGCCCGAAAGAGCCTCGGCCGGTGTCAGTATCTGAAACACCAAAAGAGCGACAAGGGCACATAGTGCCACAATATCGGAGCGCACTCGTCCATTGACAAAGAAGAGTACCGATAGGAGTAGAATTAGAAGTGTTATATACATATATTGGGGATTATTTTTAAAGTATCTTTGCGCGCAAAGCGCAAAGATACAAAAAGGCCTGAGCATAAAAAAGGAATTTATGCTCAATTTTACATAAAGCCGATACAAGAAAGTGTTTAAAATTCTAAAAATTCTCCACGCATTTTGCAAAAACGCAAAATATTTGAACAATGCTTTATATTACGGAATATTTCTATATCTTTGCCACTGATAAAGCATTTTTTAACCCATTTAAACATTTTAATCAAGAAACAGACAGAACAAACAGACGAATTGGGAATAGCGTTTGCTTATGAAGCAACATTTCCGTTAAAAAGAGTAAACAAAAGTATTAACAACGGAAGCGCTCCATTTCGTACTTATTTAAAATATTGAATTGAGCTTTTGCTCTTGTTCTCTCGACTTTGAATACCGCCAATATTCGCAACCGAGAACAAGTTGTTGAAGGTTCACGTCTTAAAAAAGGCGTGAACCATTCTTGCTTGTTTGGTTGTATGGTAACTTGGCGGTAACCTAAAGTCGAAAATAAGCACAGAATGGTTCCGCTTTTTTATTTTAGAAATTATTATGAAAAAACTAATTTTATTAGTATTTGCGATGTGCCTTTCTTTTACAGAGATAAACGCACAAGTTTATTTAGGTAACAGCAACGAAAAAATTACCGCCAAAAGTCTGATTAAGAGAGCGCCGGTTAAGAAGGTGCCGGCCTCAAATAAAAAGTATGAAAACATCACTGATTATTCCGTAGAGCTTGACTTCGATTCAGATATATATGGTATTGGTATCGGGAGCGACCACTATAGCTTTGGTATGTCATTCGGAGATGGCTATTACAGTGGCATTCTTGGTGTAGGCTTTGGAGACACCTACGTTAAAGATAATTTTCTTCTTAAGGGAAGGCTTCATCCATACTTAGGACTTCTTAGTACCGATTATGGGGGAGAATCTAAAGAAGAATTTACATACGGACTCTCAGCAAGCATAGGCATAGGTGTAAAAGTGTGGACAACAAAAAAAGGCAATTCTGCTTTCTTGACATTTGAATACCAAATTAGTGCTCCCGAATTCGAGACTTCAAAAATGTTTGATAATGGTAAATTTAGAGCAGGAATATCATTCGTGTGCTGGTAAATAAACGTTTAATTTAATTCAGAATAGTATGAGTAAAAAATTATTATTGATTATAGGACTTATATTCCTTTGTTTAGGAGCATCTGCCAAACGTGTCGGTGCATATTGCTATTTTGCCAATGATGGTTCGCAGTTATATGAAGACAATAATGTAAAAGTAGAACTGACGATGGAGAATGCCAATCTTGTACTCGCCATCTACAACAAAACAGACGATGCACTTTACATAGATTCGGAAAATTCATTCATTTACAACAATGAAAACATCGTTGGTTCACTTAGAAGCAAGGAGCAATTTACAAGCGAGGAGCAACCGGTATTGATTATTGCGCCCGGGTCTCGAATCGTTTTATGCACTTGGAAGAATCTGAATATTATGTTCGATAAGACCTTAATAAAGCGTCATAAATGTTTCGGCCGCGGGAGTTTTGTCGATTCTGCAACAGGGAAAAAGGAAAAATTCGTAAAATGGCTCAGCAGAAGTTATACAAAGGAACGTACTCCTTTTTCTGTCCGCGGAATTATCGAGTATTCCAAAAACAAGAATCTGGAATCTACAACTAAGGCAACAGTCTCAAATTACATTACAGACATCATTATTGATAGTTACAAAGGCGTAAAAGACCCGGGCAAAGAATTGCCTAATTGCAGAGCTCTGAAAGATAGACCGTCCGATTATTCTTTTGTGTCCGGAAAAGCTTGGACTACTACCAAAGGGGGTATGATTGTTCTTACAATGGCATCGTTTGTAATTACCAACGTCGTATTGTTTTTTACTATATAAGAGTTATTGGTATCCTCATTAACGGTTAACAGATAGACAGTACCCGATTGCAAAAATAAGAATCGGGTACTGTCTATCTGTTAAGCAGATTCCACAAAAAGTTTTATAAAAAAAATCTTATAAGTCTGAACAATTGTGTCTATGAGAGAATAGGAATTTTACGATTCAAAAAGAGAAAATCTTTTTTATGCGCTCTTTGTGAGCACACGCTAAAATTTAGAAGATTATCGGCACGTGATGTAAAATATATTCGGGGCGAGTGTGATATTATTTCGCTCGTTTGTGTTATATTTGCGCGAATATACAAACAAGCGAGCGAGAAACACAAAAAAACACATTTACCATAAAAGCGCTAAAAAGATTCATACTCACATCAGTAGCCATTGTATTCCTCATTTATACATTGTCGCTGCTGCTCAGGCTCGACGCTGTACAGCGTCGTGTGGCCGATTATGTATCCCAACGCATACAAAGCATCGAAAATATTCCATTAAGTATCGACGGAGTGTCGGTGCGACATTTCAACAAAATTGACATCAACGGCATTCTACTCAAAGACCTAACGGGCGACACTCTGAGCAGCATCAAGAGGCTGACGGTGCATTTTTCGCCCTTGCATCTGTTGCGAGAGGAGGTGCGTGTTAACACCGTTACCTTGGAGCGTCCTCATTTTAACATAACTCGCGAAAGAGCCGACACCGCGGCCAACATACAGTTTCTACTTGACCTTTTAGCGGGCAACGACAGCACCCCATCAACCACTCTGCCACACATCAAGATTGGTCAGCTACACATCTATGATGGCAGTTTGGGGTATAATATAAAAAGTGAACCGGCGATACAAGATGGCACATTCTCGCCTACACACATAAACATCAACAATATTTCGGCAAATATATCACTTAAGAAATTAAACGCCGACACACTGAACCTATACATAAGAAATTTTGCGTGCGACGAAACTTCGGGGTTGCATATAGAACGCATAAGAGGCAAGATTAACGCATCGAAGAGCGAGGCGACAATCAAAGATTTTACAATTGAGCTGCCCCATAGTCGTTTAGAAATACCGCTGTTTGCCGCCCAATATTCAGTTGACGACAGCACAAAACATCTCACCTCCTTGAAATACAGTGGCGAGATTAACGCACCGTGCATAGCAGGCTGCGACCTATCGTCCCTCGCGCCCCGAGTGAGCACACTATCCGACGTACGATTACACATTCCTTTCTCGGGCAACAACAAAAAAATAAGCATTGAGGGAGCAACGCTCTCCACTGCCGATAATGGAGTGAGTTTAGAGGCGAGCCTGACAGCCGACAACAGCAACAGCACACCGACATATAAAGCACAGATAGCATCGTGCAACATCAACGAACGAGGCCTCAAAGAGATTGGAACACTAATTGCCGACACAATCATTGTGCAAGAGATTCAACAGAGGGCAGGCAACCTATCTATTGAGGCCGACCTTAGCTTACGCAACAAAAAAGCCGACGGCACAGCAAAGCTAACGACAAGCAGCGGCATTGTAACATTGAGCGCAACCACAGACGACAAAGGCGCGTTCCGCATTGAAAGCAACGCACAGAATATAAATCTGGCACGCATTACCGGTAACAGTAAATTCGGATACTGCCAATTAAGCTCGACCACAAGTGGTTTTTACACCGACAGCACCAGTTACCAAGGCGATACAAGGTGTACAATCAGCTCACTACAATACAATGAGAATATTTTCTCGCCAATAACAATAGAGGGCTCATTCGACCCCGAGAGATACACTGCCACTCTCAATAGTAACAACAAGAGTCTCTCTTGCACAGCCACATTCGATGCGAACAGAGCCGACAAGAACAATCCAACCTATACAATAAACATTGATGCCGACTCAATATCACCCTACAATTTAGGGCTCACCGAGCATTTAGAAAATAGCAACATCTCATTTGAATTTGCAGCCGAAGCATCGGGCAATATCCCCGACAACTCACTTATAAAAGCCAACCTCTACAATTTCAGACTGCAAACGCCACAGAAATATTGGAAAATAAGACATCTGCACATAACCGACAACTCACTCGACGAACAACGTAACCTGATAATAGACTCGGATATTATTAGCGGCTACATTATGGGATACTACACATACAACAGCCTCGGCAACAGTATCATAAAAATCATAGACCGACACATTCCGGCGCTTGCAGTAGGGAAAGGGCGTCAAAAGAGCGACAATAATTTTGTTTTTGACATAAAAATAAACAACAGCGAGATTGTAAGCCATTTATTCAATCTTCCTTTCTGCATTGAGAGCGCATCGTCAATCTCGGGCAGCATCGATGAACAACACAATCACTCACAATTATCTGCTTCACTGAATAACACCACATTATTGGACAGCAAATATCGTGAGATAAATATCGGCGTAACCTCGAACGAGAGCCGACTATCACACAACACACAGCTCATCCGCCCCGCAAAAAGCAACGATTGGGACAACGGCGACAACGACGTCAGAATAACAGTTACAGGCGATATTTCAACCGACACTTTACTCACCAATATCGAGTGGAACAATCAGACAGCCCCCATTAACCGAGGCCGTTTGTCATTGGACATTGCCCTTGGACAGACAAGCAACGGCAACACCTCGATAGACGCACGCCTGCACCCCGGCATAATCGTATATAACGACAGTGTATGGAGCGTGTCGAGCAGCCGCATCACAGGCGCAGGCGAAAGGTTCAGAATAGACAATTTCTCCATCCGTAACAACAAACACAGCCTCAGCATAAACGGCATTGCAGGCAACAGCAACACCGACAGTCTGACGATTGTGCTCAACAAAATAGACCTTGAGGAGTTGTTCGACATTGCCAACTTCCACCCTGTTGATTTTGGCGGTAAGGCCAGCGGTACAGTAAATATTGCACGCATATTTGCAAGTCCCAGTTTCGCAACAAATTTAGAGGTCGAGAATTTTACATTTGAAAAAGGGCGAATGGGCTGGATGTCGTTCGACGGCAGTTGGAACGAGGAGAATAAAGCCATACTCCTAAACGGTCGCATTTACGACGGCACACACGCACACAGTATCGCACGAGGCTTTGTCTCGCCCGCCAATGACACGCTCAACATAAGCGTAAACACCGACGGCGCACGCATAGAATTTCTAAATCATATGCTCGGCAGTTTCTTAGACAATGTTGATGGGCGCGTAAAGGGCGAGCTTCACATACGCGGACGAATGAAAGACGTCAACCTGTACGGCGACCTTAGTCCGACGGGCAGTATGCGCCTTAAACCCACAAACACCACATATTATCTTAAAGGAGACACAATCCGTCTCACGCGTAACCGCATATCATTCGACGACGTACGCTTCACCGACAAGCACGGCAATCAAGGCCTGCTCAATGGTGCTGTTACCCACAGCAGTCTCAAGAGATTCGGCTGCAACTTTGATATAAAGGCCAACAATCTATTGGCCTACGACGAGCATAAATTTGGCGAAAATGGCTTTTACGGAACAGCATTCGTAACAGGCGACGCACGCTTCATTGCCAACAGCGACGGCATAAGCCTCAGCGCCGAAATTGAGACAAACAACAACTCGAAATTCGTATATAATGCAGCCGGCCCCATAGGAGCAACCGACAATAAATTTGTAACTTTCACCGACCGAAGAGCCACACACAGCACACTGATTAGCACCGACACAATTTTCGACAGCGAGCCTGTAAACGACATTCTCAGCCGTCTGCGCCTCGATTTTATGATAAGCGCGACACCGGGAATGCAGCTGCGCGTCTATACAAACACAATAACAGACGATTATATCGACCTCTACGGCAGCGGCCCCATAAACGCCGTTTATGACGAAAAAGAGGGCTTCAGTATGAAGGGGAATCTGAATCTTACCCGAGGAACATACAAATTCACAATGCAGGACATATTCCCCAAAGAGTTTGCCATACAACCGGGCAGCGCCCTCAATTTCAACGGCGACCCCTTCCTTGCCAATCTCAACCTAAAGACAATTTACACCGTACCCTCGGCCCCGCTCACCGACCTTAGTATAACAGCCGAGCGTCGAAAAAATGTAAAAGTAAATTGCCTTATGGACATTACAGGAACATTGCAGAACCCCAATCTGACATTCGGGTTAGAGCTACCCGACGGCAACGAAGAGGAGCGCGAGCTTCTGGCAAGCGCCACCAGCACCCCCGAACAGACGAATATGCAATTCATCTACCTCATAGGCATTGGCAAATTCTACACCTACGACTACAACAACCAATCGAACAGCAGCCAATCATCGACAATGATGGAGTCGCTAATTTCGAGCACAATATCGGGCCAGCTAAATAATATGCTATCACAAATCACCGACAACGACAACTGGAATTTCTCGGGCAATTTCACGACAAGCGAAAAAGGATGGAACAGTATGGAGGTCGAAGGAATGCTCAGCGGGCGCCTGCTCGACAACCGCCTGCTCATAAACGGCAATTTCGGCTATCGCGACAACCCGCTTGCCAACAAAAACTTTATCGGCGATTTTGAGGTAGAATGGCTACTGAACAAGAACGGTAACATAAGCCTTAAAGCATACAACAAGACCAACGACCGATATTTCTCAAAAACCACCCTCACCACACAAGGTGCAGGTATAATGCTGCGCCACGACTTTAACAATTGGCTGTTCCTGCGCAAGAAAAAAGACAAAAACAGAGAAAAGACAAAAGAATAAGAATATGAGACATTTTACATCAGTAAACGACATTGGCGACCTGAAAAGCGCCGTAAAAGAGGCACTTGAGATTAAGGCCGACCGTTTCAAATACAACCATCTTGGACGCAACAAGACCCTGATGATGGTATTTTTTAATTCGAGCCTGCGCACCCGCCTGAGCACACAAAAGGCTGCACTTAATTTAGGAATGAACGTGATTGTACTCGACATTAACCAAGGAGCGTGGAAGTTAGAGACCGAGCGAGGAGTAATTATGGACGGCGACCGCCCCGAACACATCCTTGAAGCAATTCCCGTAATGGGCAGCTACTGCGATGTAATAGGCGTGCGCTCATTTGCCCGCTTCGAGAGCAAGAGCGACGACTACAACGAGGTTATCCTCAATCAATTCATCAAGCACTCGGGACGCCCCGTCTTTTCGATGGAGGCAGCCACACGCCACCCTCTTCAGAGTTTCGCCGACCTTATTACAATAGAGGAGCACAAACGCGTCGAACGCCCCAAAGTGGTGCTCACTTGGGCTCCCCACCCCAAGGCTCTGCCCCAAGCAGTGCCCAACTCCTTTGCCGAGTGGATGAACGCTGCCGACTACGATTTTGTCATCACCCACCCCAAGGGCTACGAACTCGACCCCTCTTTTGTGGGCAATGCCCGCGTCGAGTACGACCAGATGAAAGCCTTTGAAGGCGCACATTTCATATACGCAAAAAACTGGTCGGCCTACGATGGCGAAAATTACGGAAAAGTGCTCAGTACCGACCGCAGTTGGACTGTTGGCGAGCGTCAAATGGCTGTTACCGACAATGCATTCTTTATGCACTGCCTGCCCGTGCGCCGCAATATGATTGTTACCGACGACGTAATAGAGAGCGCCAACTCTCTTGTAATTCCCGAGGCTGCCAATCGCGAAATTTCGGCAACTGTGGTGCTTAAACGCATTTTGGAGGGGCTGTAAAAAGCTGTCGGCCGATGCGGGTATAAACAATTGCTATCCTTTAATATTAAAGGATAGCAATTGTTTATAATACCTACACGGGCGATTTATGGCTGTTGCTCAAGCATTATATACTCGCACACTCCCTTATTATATTTCTCGAAAAGAGCACGACTGTCGCGCAAAAATTCGCCCATCTTGGTGCGAGCGGCACCGTTAAGCTCAAAAGGAGGAGATGCGGCAGGCAGAATTGTAAAATTCTTCACCCCATCGCGTCCGGGACGGGCCACCCACGTAAGCGAATAGGACAAAGAGCCCATATACACAAACTCGCCGAATCGGTACATATTCATCCTGACAAGAGCCCCACCGTCGCGACCGCGGGCATACATTCCCGAGACTAAATTACCAAGAGAATATACGACGGCGTTACGTTTCTCGGTGAGAGTGTCGCGCCGCACCTCCATCGGTTGCAGGACGTGCGGATGACCACCAATAATATGATCGACCCCCTGCTCAATGAGCCAATCGGCAAGATTACGCACCCGCGAGGGTGGCAGGCTCACATACTCGTCGCCCCAATGTATGCAGGCTATTATAGCATCGGGGCTCTTCTCACGCGCACGCTTAATATCGGCTGCGATGGTCGCCTTATCAATAAAATTCACAATGAGGGGCGGCGGAACAGGAATACCGTTTGTGCCATACGTGTAGTTGAGTATGGCCAGTTTTATTCCTTTTTTCTCTATTATAAGCGGTACGCGACGCGCACGGTCGATACTGTCGCGATAGACACCACAATGCTCAATGCCCAAAGAGTCCATCATCGCAAGAGTGTGCAGAGCCCCGCTACGGCCGCGGTCGAGGCAATGGTTGTTGGCAAAAAGCAACACATCGAAGCCTGCTCCCTTTGCTGCATATAAAAAGCTGTCGGGGGCACAAAAAGAGGGGTAACCGGTGAAGCCTTTGCGGCCTATGGTTGTTTCGAGATTGGCTATTGCAATATCGGCCGAGGCAACCTCGGTGCGTATGTAGTCGTAGCAGGGCGAGTAGCTGTAAGCGCCGTCGCTGCACCGCGCAGCATCAAGCTGGCTTTGGTGCTGCATAAGGTCGCCTGCAAACAATAGGCTCAGACGCGAAAAAGGTTGCACGATGCTCTGTGCTGCCGACATTATGGCCGTCAGAAAGAGCATCGTGCATATAATTGTCCGCAAAATAGTCATTTGCGTTACTCTTGCATCAATAAATTTCGTGCTTTGCCGCCAAGAGTGTGTTCTTCATCAGCGACACAATTGTCATTGGACCAACGCCACCGGGTACGGGGGTGATATATGAGCATTTGGGCGCCACATTATCGTAATCGACGTCGCCGCACAGACGGAATCCCGACTTACGGGTGGCATCGGGCACGCGTGTAGTACCTACGTCAATAATTACCGCGCCCTCTTTTACCATATTCTCCTTTAAAAAATGAGGCTGCCCGAGCGCTGCTATTATAATATCTGCCGCAAGGCACTCCTCGGCTATATTGGCTGTGTGGCTGTGGCACACTGTTACGGTTGCATCGCCGGGAATCTGTTTCTGCATCATAAGGCTTGCTACGGGCTTACCTACAATGTTGCTGCGCCCAAGGACTACACACTTTTTACTTTTAGTGTCGATGTTGTATCGACGCAGAAGCTCCATAATTCCATTGGGAGTAGCCGAGAGGAAGCAGGGAAGGCCTATCGAGAGACGACCGGCATTAACGGGGTGGAATCCATCAACATCCTTGCGATAGTCGATGGCCTCGGTTATTTTTTGCTCGTCGATGTGTCGCGGCAGAGGCAGCTGCACGATGAATCCGTCAACGTCGGGGTCGTTGTTCAGCTCATCTACCTTGGCCAACAGTTCGGCCTCGGTAACGTCATCCTCGTAGCGTATAAGGGTCGATGTAAAGCCGCACTCCTCGCAGGCGCGTACCTTATTGGCAACGTATGTTTCGCTGCCTCCGTCGTGTCCCACTAAGATAGCTGCCAGATGCGGACGTTTTTTTCCGTCGGCAATCATCTGTTCAACCTCTTGGGCAATCTCTTTTTTTATTGTAGCCGCAATGGCTTTTCCGTCGATTATCTGCATATTGTATTGTTTGGTTGGTTAGAGGTTTTTTATTTGAATCGTGGCATTCCTCCCATCATTTTGCCCATTTTGCCGCCTGCTACGGTCTTCATTGCTTTGCGTATCTGCTCGAATTGTTTCATCAGACGGTTAACTTCTTGCAGGGTTGTACCGCTACCGCGTGCAATGCGCTCGCGTCGCGATGCGTTTATAATGTCGGGGTTGGCACGTTCTTTGGGTGTCATTGAGTGTATTATAGCCTCGACGCTCTTAAAGGCGTTGTCGTCGATGTCAAGGTCTTTTATTGCCTTGCCCATTCCGGGAATCATTGCCATAAGGTCTTTTATGTTACCCATACGTTTAATCTGCTCAATCTGCGAGAGAAAATCGTTAAAATCGAATTGGTTACGTGCCAATTTGCGTTGCAGTTTTTTGGCCTCCTCTTCGTCGAATTGCTCTTGAGCACGCTCGACAAGCGATACAACGTCTCCCATTCCCAATATACGGTCGGCCATACGACTGGGGTGGAAAAGGTCGATTGCCTCCATTTTCTCGCCTGTACCGATGAATTTGATGGGTTTATTTACCACTGTGCGGATAGAGAGGGCTGCACCGCCACGGGTATCGCCGTCGAGTTTTGTAAGAATTACTCCTGTAAAGTCGAGGCGGTCGTTAAACTCTTTGGCTGTGTTCACTGCGTCTTGTCCTGTCATTGCATCGACCACAAAGAGTGTCTCGCCGGGGTTTACAGCCTCTTTTATGGCTGCAATCTCTTTCATCATAGCCTCGTCGATGGCCAGACGTCCTGCGGTATCTATTATAACAAGGTTGTAGCCTTGTTGCTTGGCCTCTTTTATGGCATTGAGTGCTATCTGAACGGGATTTTTGCTATCGGGCTCGCTATAAACGGGAACGCCTATCTGCTCGCCGAGAACCTTGAGCTGGTCGATGGCTGCGGGACGGTAAACGTCGCAGGCCACCAATAGGGGGTTACGGTTTTTCTTTTTCTTGAGGTAGTTGGCCAATTTGGACGAGAATGTGGTTTTTCCCGAACCTTGAAGTCCCGACATAAGAACCACCGCCGGGTGTCCATCGTAGTTGATGTCGGCAGTGTCGCCACCCATAAGGGTGGTCAGTTCGTCGTGCACAATTTTAATCATCAATTGGCTGGGATGGATTGATGTGAGCACATTCTGTCCGATAGCCTTGTTCTTTACTGTGTCGGTAAAATTCTTGGCCACTTTGTAGTTTACGTCGGCATCGAGCAGTGCTTTTCGCACATCTTTCAATGTCTCGGCTACATTCACCTCGGTGATGCGTCCTTCACCTTTTAGTATTTTAAATGAGCGTTCAAGGCGCTCGCTAAGATTTTCAAACATTTTCGTCTATATTTTTGTGTTTATCTTCGTTTATTTTTGAATCTCTATAATTGCTCCTGTAGATGTGTCAAAGAGGACTTTTGTGCTGCCGTCCTTGGCAAAGAAATTACGTGCAAGAACCTCGACCGTTCCAAGCTGGGCAAAGGGCAGTTCCTCTTCAAAAAGCGTCTCGGCCGGGGTGTATATTTTCACCAGTGCCTTGCCGGGAAGTGAGTAGCATATCCCCTCTTTTTTTACCTCTTTTTTCTTTTTCTTACCATCGGTTGCTGTGGTAAGATTTACAGTTTTAAGGTCTTTAAAATCGTAATATATAGGGTTGCCGGCAAGATTATCGCGTTCGAGGATGCCCAGCTTGCGCGAGAAGCGGAACAGTACTGCGCGGGTTGTATCGCTCTGCTGCGTGGGAGTGTATTTTATGTTGCAGCTATATTTTACCGTATCTATGCGGCCTGTGAACAGTTCGGTAAGGACGTGCTCTTGGAGGTCGAGCTCGGCAAGCACAAGGTGCATCGACTCGCCATCTTGCGGCAGATTCTCGGCTGTGCCGCGTGTGATAGCCAATTTACTCTCGCGGATGGCATATATCTCTTTTGCGACAAGCTCGGCCATCTTAGCCGAAGAGGTCGCTTGCAGAATCTCTTCGGTAAAATATTGTCGCGCATCGACACGCTTTACAGAGCGAGGCTTTACGGGATGCTCCTGTGATGCAACACCTCGGCGATTTATGGCGCTGATGAGCCCTTTATCGGTAAGCTCGACACTGCTCATTGGATTGCCGGCTAAGGCCACAGTGTATCTTTTATTGCTATTGGGAACGCCTACGCTCTTAACCTTAACCCCGGTCAATTTCCACTCTTTACTCTCGTCGGCGATTGCATCGTTGATGCGCAAGAAGCGCTCGGCATATCGTCCAAACTCGCCCGGTGTGTGTGTTATACACTCGGCCTCAACGGTTATATCAAGCTGTGTATCGGGCAACGAATAGGTCAGTCCCTCGTTCATCCCCGACTCAAAATCACTCACAGTCTGTGCCACACAAGGCAGAGACGCGCACAATAGTATGTAAAGAAATATTTTTTTCATATTACTTGCCGAGTTTTAATGAGAGTACAATTTCACTAATTTGCCGCGAAGATAGTAAATTGTTTTCAATTTTACCTTATAAAAATGCCTTTGTTATATTTATTAAACAAAGTGAGCGAAAAAAAAGAGCTTTTTCCCCGATATTTCGGAAGTTTATGCTACATTTGTAGGCGCTACCCTTACAAGAATATTCACACATAATAATTGTTTGGGCAAAAATTACAAAAAAATGCAAACTATAGAAATACACGGAAAAAAATTCATAACCTCGATTCAACGCACAGACATTGAGCAAGAGGTTAAAAGAGTGGCTGCCGAAATTAACGAAGATTATAAAGGCAGACGCCCGCTACTGCTGGGAGTACTCAACGGTGCTTTTATGTTCGTTGCCGACCTTATGCGCAACCTTGACATTGAGTGCGAAATATCTTTTGTAAAAATGTCATCGTATCAGGGTACAACAACCACCGGCGCAGTAAAGCAACTTTTAGGGCTTAATGAAAACATCGAGGGGCGCGATATAATTATCGTCGAAGACATTGTTGATACAGGCCTCACAATGCAAAGTATGTTAGAGACACTAAGCAGCTACAAACCGGCGAGCATCAGCATCGCATCGCTATTCTTGAAGCCCGCCCGTCTGAAAGTGCCCATCGACGTAAAGTACAGCGCTTTTACAATCCCCGACCGATTCATTGTGGGCTACGGCCTCGACTACGATGGCCTCGGACGCAATCTACCCGACATTTACGACGCTGCCGAGTAAACGAGTAAAGTATAATACATAAAAAATATATATAATGCTAAACATTGTGATTTTTGGTGCTCCCGGTTCGGGCAAAGGCACACAAAGTGAAAAAATAGTTGAGAAATATGGCATTGACCATATTTCCACAGGCGATGTTCTGCGTGCCGAAATTGCAGCCGGCAGCGAGCTTGGAAAAACAGCAAAAGAGCTCATAGACAACGGCCAGCTTATCCCCGACGAGCTAATGGTGAGCATCCTCTCGTCGAAACTCGACAAACTTGTCAATAGCAAAGGCGTTATTTTTGACGGATTCCCCCGCACAATAGCACAAGCCGAGGCTCTGAAAGCAATGCTCAACGAGCGCGGACAAGATGTAACCGCAATGATTGAGCTCGACGTACCCGAAGACGAACTTATGACCCGCCTGCTGCTCCGCGGACAAGCATCGGGACGTGCCGACGACAACGAGCAGACAATAAAGAAGCGCCTCGTTGTGTACAACGAGCAGACCTCGCCCCTGAAAGACTGGTACAAGAGAGACGGCAAGCACTGTTACATCAACGGCCTTGGCGAGCTCGACCGCATCTTTGCCGATATTGTAGCAGCAATAGAGAGCAAAATCTAATAACAACAAAAATGCGATAAGAGAGGATGCACCGCCCAAAAAGCGCGTCCTCTCTGTTTATATATTTAAGAAACAGCATTACAATATGGCAGAATCGAATTTCATAGACTACGTAAAAATAATATGTCGTTCGGGACGCGGAGGTCGAGGAATGGCCCATTTGCATCGTGCAAAATACCTTCCCAACGGAGGTCCCGACGGAGGCGACGGTGGCAAAGGCGGCGACATTATTCTGCGCGGCAACCGCAACTATTGGACACTGCTGCACCTGAAGTATCAGCGCCACGTATTTGCAGGTAACGGACAAAATGGCGGCGTGAACCGCAGTACCGGTGCCGACGGCGAAAGCAAAATAATAGACGTACCATGCGGAACAGTTGCCTACAACGCCGAGACAGGCGAATATCTGTGCGACGTAACCGAGGATGGCCAGAAAGTAGTACTTCTGCGTGGCGGACGCGGAGGATTGGGCAACGTACACTTTGCCACCCCCACCCGACAAGCACCGCGCTTTGCACAGCCCGGCGAGCCGATGCGCGAAATGACCGTAACACTCGAACTTAAATTACTTGCCGACGTAGGCCTTGTAGGCTTTCCAAATGCCGGAAAATCGACACTCCTCTCAAGTGTCTCGGCCGCAAAGCCCAAAATAGCCAATTACCCTTTCACAACACTCGAACCCAATTTAGGCATTGTATCGTACCGCGACAACAAGTCATTTGTAATGGCCGATATTCCGGGAATAATCGAGGGGGCCAGCCAAGGCCGCGGATTAGGACTTAGATTTCTGCGCCACATAGAGCGCAACTCACTGCTCCTGTTTATGATACCCAGCGACACCGACGACATAAAAAAAGAGTACGAGATACTACTAAATGAGCTTGCCACATTCAATCCCGAGATGCTCGACAAGCAACGTGTGCTTGCAATAACAAAGAGCGACCTTATAGACGACGAACTGAAAGAGATGCTCTCCGAGAATCTACCCGAGGAGATTCCGCACATATTCATTTCGGCAGCCACAGGCGAGGGAATTTCCGACCTTAAAGACATTCTGTGGCAACAGCTCAACAGTGAAGAGAATCTGCTCTCGGCCGTAAAGCGCGACGAGCTTGTGCATCGCAACTACGACCGCCGAATGCTTGCCAGCGACTTTGCCGACTGGAAGGACGAGGACTACGAGCCTGCCGACGGCGACGACGAGCTTTATTACGAAGAAGATTGGGACGACGAACAATATTAGGATTTAGAAACGAGCACTAAAAAAGTTAAGAAAATATAACCTAATTAAAAACAAAATCGTTACCTTTGCGAAAATAGCAACGGGCAGCGCACACGCCCACTGTTTGACAACCGACAAACTTTAACAAACTTAAATAACAACAGAATTATGAAACCTACACTTTTTGTTCTGGCAGCCGGAATGGGCAGCCGCTACGGTGGACTGAAACAGTTGGAGTGCCTCGGCCCCAATGGTGATTCTATTATGGCCTACTCTATCTTCGACGCTATTCGTGG
>CAYYEL010000024.1:0-21472 GCA_964470845.1 uncultured Bacteroidaceae bacterium
AGCGACGAAGCGGGCGGCATGGATTGTACCATGGAAGAAGATGTGGAGATTTGCCAAAGCATATCCCGTCGTTATGGACTTTCCTTCGAAGTGGTGGATTTGCATCATCAGTATTGGGAAGAGGTTGTGGGCTATATGATGGATAAGCTCCGTCAAGGTCTGACACCCAATTCGGATGTGATGTGCAACCGCCTTGTCAAGTTCGGTTGTTTCGAACGTCAGGTTGGCCGTTTTTTCGATGCGACTGCCACCGGCCATTATGCTCAGGTGATTCGTCAGCATGGAAAGGTATGGTTGGGAACCGCTGTAGATACTTTCAAGGACCAAACCGATTTCTTGGCTCAGATAGATGGATTTCAACTTGCCAAGACGCTGTTTCCGATAGGTGGTTTGATGAAGTCCGAAGTACGCAGTATCGCTGAGAAAGCACATTTGTTGGCTTCTCGAAGACGTGATAGCCAGGGAATCTGTTTCTTGGGAAAAACTCATTATTCGGATTTGGTACGTCGGTTCTTAGGGGTCAAACCGGGAGATGTGATAGAGAAAGAAACAGGCCGTAGAATAGGTGCTCATCAAGGATATTGGTTTTATACCATTGGACAACGCAAAGGATTGGGACTTGGTGGAGGTCCTTGGTATGTAGTAGGAAAGGACATTGACCGGAATATTGTTTATGTTTCCCGTGGATACGATACTCCCTTGCTGTATGGTCGTTCATTCCGTTTGTACGATTTCCGATTTATCACAGAGAACCCTTGGCCTGAACCTGTCAAGTCCGTAGAAGTCAGTTTCAAGATAAGGCATACTCCGGATTTCTTTACAGGAAAACTCTCTGCTTGCGAAGATGGCACATGGCTTGTTGAAGCTGGACTTCCCATTCAAGGCATTGCTCCGGGACAATTTGGGGTGATATATGATCGGGAACATCGCTTGTGCTTGGGCAGTGGGGAGATTGGACAGAATTAATATCTGGCACTTCCCATCAGCCATTTATTCCAGATAGTCAAAGCCCATCTCGTACTGCCCATCCGGCTTCTGACGGAAGCGAGTTGTACACTCCTTGTGGTTGTTGAAATGCTGTGCTCATTATCCGATGGAAGAATTTCACTGCCCAATTGCGCTTTTACAAATTTATTTCGTAATGTTGCACTTGCTGGTTGACTCTGCGTATAAAAAAACAACTACATAAATTTAAGCAGCTTCTTATTATTTTCTGTATTTTTTGTAGTAAATTTGCAGACTGAAAAATTTTTAGATATGTCTGTAAATAAAGTAATATTGATTGGAAATGTGGGAAAGGAACCCGATGTTCGACACCTCGACCGCAATGTGGCTGTTGCCAATCTTGTAGTTGCTACCACCGAGCGTGCTTATACGCTTCAGAATGGTACGCAGGTTCCCGAACGTACCGAGTGGCATAATATTGTACTGTGGGGTGGCCTTGCCGAGGTTGCCGAGAGGTATGTTCATAAAGGCGATAGAATTTACATCGAAGGTAAGATAAGAACAAATACCTACGAGGACCAAAATGGCATACGTCGCTATCGTACCGAGATTTTGGCCGAGTCGATGGAGATGCTCTCGCCGCGAGCAATGGGAACGGCCGCGCCCGATTCATCCAATGAGGGAATATAAGAAGCTGTTTGAATTTCTAAAAACAGTTTCTAATTCGGAATCCGATATTTGTAGATAATGGTTATTTGTTATTTAGCTTTGTCGCAATGCTTTGGTGTTGTCCTGCCCGGAGTTTCGGTTAGTGCACCCAATGCCGCTGCAATTGCAGCCTTTGTGGTTGCACTGTTTCTGCTTATGATGTCGGCTTTTGCTTCGGCATCGGAAATATCGTTCTTTTCACTCACACAATCGCAACTCAATAAATGTGCCGAGAATGATACAGCCTCGGATAAGCGTATTCTCTATCTTTTGAGCGACCCCGAGCGTCTATTGGCCACAATTCTCATTACCAATGACTTTGTTAATGTGGGTATTGTGATGCTACTGAATTATTTCTTTATGTCGGTACTTACCTTTGCCGCGCCGTGGGTTGAGTTTCTGCTGTTGACGGTGGTGCTGACATTCCTGCTGTTGCTATTTGGCGAGGTAATGCCTAAACTCTATTCTAAGAATAATACTTGGACGTTTGTGCATTTTGCTTCGGGTGGGTTATATGCTTTGCACCGTTTGTTGTCGCCTTTCTCGGCTATATTGGTGCGTTCGACACGTTTCACCGAGAGGTTGACGAAGAAAGAGAATTTCTCGCTCTCGGTTGATGAACTTGAACAGGCACTTGAGCTTACCGATACGCGCGAGATAAGCGAGCAGAAGAATATGCTTGAGGGTATTATACGTTTCGGCGACGAGACTGTTAAGGATATTATGACGTCGCGTATGGATATGGTGATGCTCGACATTCACGCACAATTCGACGAGGTTCTGCGCTGTGCCGCCGAGAATGCCTACTCTCGAATTCCTGTGCACGGCGACCGGCAGGATGATATTCGCGGTGTGCTTTATATAAAAGATCTTATACCTTACCTTACGCGTGGAAATAATTTCCGCTGGCAGACGCTGCTCAGACAGCCTTATTTTGTTCCCGAGACAAAGAAAATTGACGACCTTTTGTGCGATTTTCAGGCTGTGCGTGTGCATATGGCCATTGTTGTGGATGAGTTTGGTGGCGTTTCGGGACTTATCACTTTGGAGGATATTGTCGAGGAGATTGTGGGCGAGATTAACGATGAATTTGACGAGCCCGATAGTACGTACGAACGTATAGACGAGAATACAGTGGAGTTTGACGGACGCACGCTGCTTAGCGATTTTTACAAGATTATGAATCTTGATGGCGACGATTTTGACGATTATGTAGGCGAGGCCGATACGTTGGCCGGACTTCTGCTTGAACTGAAAGGAGAATTTCCGCGATTGCACGAGAAAATTGTTTGTAATGATATAACATTCGAGGTTATGCAGAAGGATAAACATCGCCTTGTGCGTATAAAAGCAGTAATGCCGGTGTCCGAGGCCTGATATTTGTACGCTTGATAAGTATTTATAAACTTTTGCTTTGCGTTAGAATGCGCAAAGCAAAAGTTTTTTTAATTTATTGTATTTTTTTAATATATATTTGCTACCTTTGTCAATATACAGCTTGTTTATTATGAAAAAGAAGAATATGTTGAGTGTGATTATACGTAGCGTCGCAACTGTGTTGATTGGTATTCTGCTTATAATGCAGCGTGAGGCTATAATGCCTATAATTGTACAGTGTATAGGAGCGGCTTTTGTACTGCCCGGTATAATAGCGCTTTTTTTGCATTTTTTCAACAATAATGAGGCTGTGTCGCGTAAAAATCGTTCGGTTGTTCTTTTGACCTCGGTGGGCAGCATTGCTTTTGGACTATGGATGCTTCTGACACCATCTTTTTTTGTAGGAATACTGATGATGCTTTTGGGAGCAATACTGACAATTTTCGGTATTTACCAGATTGTAACGCTTGTTATTGCACGTAAAATTTCACGTGTCCCCCTTTATATGTACATAATGCCTCTTGTCCTTGTAACTGTGGGTGGAATTGTACTTTTAAATCCTTTTGGAGCTGCTTCAGTGCCTTTTATCCTTATTGGTATCGGAGCGGTTATCGGTGGATGCTCCGACCTTGTGAGCGCAATCTTCATTGAGCGCGGCCGACGGAAAAAAGAGACACAAGAGAGGCTTGTAATATCAATCGACACACCAACCGACAACCAATAGGGAGTGGAATTTAATTAGACAAACACAAACTAAAAAATAATCACTATGAAACACTTTGGTTTTACTGTTAAAGGATTGCTTGCCGTAGCTCTGATGTTTGCGGTTCAGGCCCTCTTTGCACAATCTTTGCGCACGGGTTATTTTATGGATGGTAATTTGTTTCGCTACCGTATAAATCCTGCGCATATAGGTGAACGTGGATACTTTTCTATCCCAATTTTGGGTGGTGCAAGCATCACTACCGAGGGTAACATCGGCTTTGCCGATATTTTTCACAACTCGCCCTTAGGAAATAACGAGTACGTATTTTTTACGCATAATTCTGTTGATACAAAAAACTTTTTAAACGGTCTCAACAGCAGCAACGATATTCATTTGAATACTGATGTTACATTACTCTCGGCAGGATTCCGTGCTCTGAACGGATATATGACACTCGACTTTACACTGCGTTCGCGTGTGGCAATGAATCTGCCCTACGACCTTTTTCGCTTTATGAAGGTTGCCAATCCTATGTTGGATGATTTAATCAATGGTCGTTTCCCCAGCGAGGATATGGGAGCTACTGTGTTTAACGCAGGTAATCTTAAATTTAACACTCGTAATTATCTCGATTTTTCGGCCGGATACGCTTTTGCCAAGAACGAACGTCTGAATCTTGGCTTCCGAGTAAAGGCTATTGCTCCCATTGGCTATGCCGATGTGGGATTCGATCAAATGACAATCAATTACGATAATATTGATCGTTGGAATATTCAAGCACACGGAGCAGCCGACGTAGCAATGGGTGGCGGGTTTAAATATGATGATAGACGAATAAACGGTGTAACCGAAGAGATAGTAATGGGACACACCGGTTATGAGTTTGATATTTATGGATTTGGCCTTGGCTTGGACCTTGGTTTTACATACGACCTTAGCGATGTTTTGCTTGATGGCCTTAAGGTGTCGGGTTCACTGATTGACTTAGGCTTTATCTATTGGGATGATGTGCTTAATGCCGAAATGGCCGGCGAGAGTTACTCTTTCAGAGGATTTAATCGCTTGGGTGTTATAACCGGAACCGAGAGTATCGACGACCAGATTAACGACCTTACAAAAGACCTTGGCGACTTTTTGGCGATGCGCGAGGGGGATGAGAAGTCCTTTACAACCGGCCTCGGAACAAAATTGAATATCGGTGCCGAGTATGAGATGCCTTTCTACAAAAAGATGAGCGTTGGTGCTCTATATACACACTGTTTCGACGAGTTTTATTCATACGACCAAACTTCTTTGGTGTTGACGGTGTCGCCTTTGAGTGTGTGTGATTTTGCGTTGAGCAGTACCTTTGCCGAGTATGGAACAAGGTTCGGTGCAATGGCCAATTTCCATTTTACGGGCTTCAGCTTCTTTGTGGGAACCGATTGTGTGCTCTCTGATTTAAGCAGCAGCAAATATCCTTTCCCCAATGATAATCTGAATGCCAATATATCACTCGGATTAAATATTGCTTTTTCTAAATCAAAGAAGTAATATATGCCGAAAAAGAACCGATGATGCGGAGTAAATAAGACGATAAAAAGGCGTTTTTACACCTTTTTATCGTCTTATTTGTTTGAAAATGCAAGGTTATTCGATGCAATATTCAAAAAATACACTTCTACACAAAAAAAGTGTAGCCTAAGTATTTAATTTTTCATAAAAAAATGGCAACTTTGCACTTATGAATGAGATTAACGACTTTTTGCAGCAGTTGGTATCCCAAATTTCTATTGTCGAGACAATAGTTAAGGGAATTATCATAGGCATAGTGGCTTCGGCTCCTATGGGGCCTGTGGGTGTATTGTGCATACAGCGTACTCTGAATAAAGGACGTGCCTATGGAATGGTTACAGGCTTCGGTGCTGCGATAAGTGATATAATTTATGCTCTTGTTACGGGCTACGGACTGTCATTTATATATGATTTTATCCATAATCAGAGGAATTTATTCTGGTTGCAGCTCGTGGGTTCGGTGGTGCTCTTTATCTTCGGTATTTACACATACCGCAGTAATCCGGCGCGCAATACACGTCCGGTGAGCCGCAATCGCAGCAGTCTTGTACAGAATTGTGTTACAGGCTTTTTTATCACTCTTTCGAATCCGCTTATTATATTGCTGTTTATGGCAATGTTCACACCTATGAAATTTATGTTGCCCGAGCAACCTTACTATCAACAAGCCATAGGTTATCTTTCAATTTTTGGAGGTGCAATCATTTGGTGGTTGTTTATTACATACGTAGTAAATAAATTGCGCTCGCGATTCGACGTTTATGGCGTGTGGATTATTAACCGCATTATAGGTGTAGTGGTAATGATAGCATCGTTCATAAGTGCCGTGCTTATGCTTACCGGTATTTATTCTTTTCATTAAAAAACAATTCGGCTTTGTTTATTTCAAGAGAACTTAGGAAGAAGAATATAGCAGAATTTTTGCTATATATGTGGCAGGTCGAGGACTTGCTGCGTGCCAGTGATTTATCTTTGGAGAAGATTGAAAACACAGTGGTTGCCCCTTATAATCTGCCCGAGGATGAACGTACCTCGCTGCTCGAATGGTATTCAAATTTAATTGAAATGATGCGTATCGAGGGAGTTAAGGAGAGTGGCCATTTACAGATAAACAAAAATGTACTTATTATGCTGGGCGACCTGCATCAGAGATTGTTAAAGTCGCCCAAAGTACCATTCTATTCGGCTGCCTATTATAAGGCTTTGCCCTATATTGTAGAGTTTAGAAACAAAAGCAAGGGACACGAAAAGCCCGAACTTGAAAATTGCTTCGACGCTCTGTATATGATGTGGATGATGAAATTGCAAAAGCGCGAGATAAATGCCGAGACGCTTGCTGCAACCACCGAGATAAGTAAATTTATCTCAATGTTGTCGCTCTACTACAAAGAGGACGAGGAGGGGAAATTGAATCTTGATGACGATGAACTTTAGACCATAAAAATACCCCGTTGCTTTTATGGGCTTATGGCTTTTTAAATAGAATAAGTGTGGGGTCAACATTCTGTCTCATACTTTTTTTTGAAGCTGTTAAAAATTTATTTCGCGACTGTTTGAGAATTGTTTTTGAACAAATTATACTACAATAAATACAGAGAATAGCAGGCTGTTTTCAAATTTAATGAAGTAAAAGATGACAAAAACAAACTAAAACAATCCGAAGCAGAATTTGTCGAAGCTTTGATACATCATTTTATAAGAAATTTAAACAGTTTCTTATTTATAATAAGATAAAAACTACTATACAAATGAATATACAAGAAGAGATTGGACGAAGAAGAACCTTTGCGATTATATCGCACCCTGACGCCGGTAAGACTACGTTAACCGAGAAACTGTTGCTCTTTGGTGGACAGATTCAGGTAGCCGGTGCTGTAAAATCGAACAAGATAAAGAAAACAGCAACATCCGACTGGATGGAGATTGAGAAACAGCGTGGAATTTCGGTAACAACGTCGGTGATGGAGTTTGACTACGAGGGCTACAAGATAAACATCCTCGATACTCCCGGACACCAAGATTTTGCCGAGGATACTTTTCGTACACTGACAGCCGTTGACAGTGTAATAATTGTTGTCGATAGTGCAAAAGGTGTCGAGACACAGACACGCAAGTTGATGGCAGTGTGCCGTATGCGCAACACACCCGTGATTGTGTTTGTAAATAAGATGGATCGTGAGGGACGCGACCCCTTTGAATTGCTCGACGAGCTCGAAAGCGAGCTTCAGATAGCAGTGCGTCCTCTTAGCTGGCCCATTGAGCAGGGAGCACGCTTTAGGGGAGTGTATAATATATACGAGCAAAAACTCGACCTTTTCACACCCAATAAACAACGTGTTACCGAAAAGATTGAGATTGATGTAAACAGCTCGCAACTCGATGAGAGCATCGGCGAGGAGCAGGCAATGAATCTGCGTGCCGATCTTGAGCTTGTCGATGGCGTCTATCCCGAGTTTGATGTCAACGAGTATCTCGACGCTAAGGTGGCCCCGGTGTTTTTTGGTTCTGCGCTCAATAACTTTGGTGTTCAAGAGTTGCTCAATTGCTTTGTGAAGATTGCTCCGGCGCCCCGTCCTGTACAGGCGGTCGAGCGCGTGGTTAACCCCGAGGATGCAAAATTTACAGGCTTTATATTTAAGATAACAGCAAATATCGACCCCAACCACCGTTCGTGTGTAGCATTCTGTAAGATATGTTCGGGTAAATTTGTGCGCAACGCCCCTTACCGCCACATACGTCTGGGCAAGGATATTCGTTTCTCGTCGCCCACACAATTTATGGCACAGCGCAAGAGTACAATTGACGAGGCCTATCCGGGTGATATTATCGGCCTTCCCGACACCGGAAACTTTAAGATAGGCGACACACTCACCGAGGGCGAAATGCTACATTTTAAGGGGCTGCCCAGTTTCTCGCCCGAGATGTTCAAATATATCGAGAATGCCGACCCTATGAAGACCAAGCAGCTTGCAAAAGGTATCGACCAGCTTATGGGCGAGGGCGTGGCACAGCTCTTTGTCAATCAGCACAATGGACGTAAACTCATCGGTACGGTGGGACAACTACAGTTCGAGGTCATACAATACCGTCTCGAAAATGAGTATAATGCAAAGTGCCGTTGGGAGCCGGTGAGCCTTTATAAGGCTTGTTGGATTGAGAGCGACGACCCTGCCGAACTTGAGAATTTCAAACGACGCAAATATCAGTATATGGCCAAGGATATTGAGGGACGCGACGTCTTTCTTGCCGACAGTAATTATGTGCTCCAAATGGCACAGAACGACTTTAAGAACATACGTTTCCACTTTACAAGCGAATTTTAACTATGGGAACAATAGCCGACGAAGCAAAAAAATGTGTCGAAGTACTGAGGAAGGGTGGTGTAATACTTTATCCCACCGACACGGTGTGGGGCATAGGTTGCGACGCCACAAATGTCGAGGCTGTGAAGCGTGTTTATGAGATTAAACGCAGAGCAGATAATAAAGCAATGTTGCTGCTTGTTGATAATGCCGACCGGATAGGGCGTTACGTCGCAAAAGTACCGGCTGTGGCTTGGGACTTAATTGAGCTTACCGACAAGCCTCTGACAATAATATATGACGGGGCACGTAATCTGGCATCCAATCTTGTTGCCGAGGATGGCAGCATAGGCATACGTGTAACATCGGAACTATTCTCAAAGGAGTTGTGCTATCGCTTCCAGAAGGCAATAGTCTCGACCTCGGCCAATATAAGCGGCGAGCCCACACCGCGGTTCTTTGCCGAAATAAGCCCCGAGATTATCAATGCAGTCGATTATGTAGTGGGCTATAAACAGTTGGAGAAGGGTAGCCCAAAATCGTCGAGCATAATTAAACTTACCGAGAATGGAACGGTAACAATAATAAGGCAATAATGGACAAGAAGGCTAATGAAAAGAATGTGCTCGATAGGTTCATCGAGTGGCGCGAGAAACATATTTCGCAGAGGCAGTTTATCCTGTTTCTGAGTTTTGTCGTGGGTGTAATATCTTCGTTGGCCGCATTTGTGTTGAAGCATCTGATTGAGTTTATTCAGCATCTGCTCACCGGAAGCTTCGAGAGCGATTCGTTTAACTGGCTCTACCTTATTTATCCGGTTGTCGGTATTTTTATTACGGGGCTTTTTATACGCAACGTAGTGCGCGACGATATAAGCCACGGAGTAACAAAAGTGCTTTACTCAATTTCGCGTCGTCAAGGGCGGATAAAAGGGCATAATATGTGGTCGTCGCTCATTGCCAGTGGAATTACTATCGGATTCGGTGGTTCGGTGGGTGCCGAGTCGCCCATTGTCTTTACAGGGTCGGCAATAGGGTCGAACCTTGCGAGCTTCTTTAAGATGGACCAAAAGGTTATGATGCTGCTCATTGGATGCGGTGCGGCCGGAGCGGTCTCGGGAATATTTAAAGCTCCCATTGCAGGCCTTGTCTTTACGCTTGAGGTGCTGATGCTCGACCTTACAATGTCGTCGCTGTTGCCGTTGCTCATTTCGAGTGTAACGGCGGTAACACTGTCCTATCTGCTTTCGGGCACCGATGCAATGTTTCATTTTCAGCTTGACGATGCTTTTAGCGTGTCGCGTGTGCCCTATGTGATGCTCTTGGGCATTATATGCGGGTTAATATCGCTCTATTTTACTCACGTAACAGCCGGGGTCGAGAGGTTCTTCCGCCGTTTTCAGAATCCTTATGCGCGTCTGGCCATCGGAGGTTCGGTGCTCAGTATTCTGATATTTCTTTTTCCACCGCTCTATGGCGAGGGCTACGATATGATTAACCATCTGATAAACGGGTCGTCGGCCGATGTGATTCTGAATAAATCGCTGTTCTATGGACACGCCAATTTGTTGTTCTTGTATATGGCACTCATTATTCTGTTTAAGGTGTTTGCCTCTACGGTAACAAATTGTGGCGGAGGTTGTGGTGGTATATTTGCGCCCAGCCTGTTTTTGGGCTGTATTTCGGGGTATCTTTTTGCGGGGCTGTGCAATATGTTTGGCCTTGGCGAGACGCTTCCCGATAAGAATTTTGCTCTTTTTGGAATGGCAGCGCTTATGTCGGGAGTGTTCCACGCACCGCTTACGGGTATTTTCCTGATTGCCGAGCTTACGGGCGGCTACGACCTATTCTTGCCGCTGATGATTGTCTCGGTGTGCTCGTATCTTACAGTGCGTGTCTTCGACGATAATAATATCTATGCTATACGTTTGGCACAGAGGGGCGAGCTTATTACTCATCATAAAGACCAAGCTGTACTCACAATCCTAAAGGTCGAGGATGTTATAGAGAAGAATTTTATGCGTGTCGATCCTGATATGGATCTTGGAGCGCTGACGTCGGTGGTGGCAAAGACCAAACGCAACATCTTCCCCGTGGTTAATGCGGCAGACAGGCTCGTTGGCATTGTATTCTTGGATGACATCAGGCATATGATGTTCCGTCAAGAGCTTTATCATCGTTTTACGGTGGCACAGTTGATGCGCAGTGTTCCTGTGCGTTTGAGCATAGAAGAGCCTATGGAGGCTGTGATGCGTAAGTTTGAAGAGACTAAGGCGTGGAATCTGCCTGTCGAGGATACAAGTGGTAATTACATTGGCTTTATTTCAAAATCGGCTATTTTTACCGCTTATCGTAAGACATTGCTCGATTTTACTTCCGATTAAAGAAGAGTGCCCGTTGGCTTTTAAATGGTCGATACTATTGGCCGGTTAAGATAGAAAGATTGTAATATGGATAAATTAAGAATAGTATATCTGGGAACACCCGATTTTGCTGTTGAGCCTCTGCGTAGTCTTGTCGAACGTCAGAAGTCTGACGATGCTTGCGGGTTCGAGGTAGTGGGCGTTGTTACAATGCCCGACAAGATAATAAATAAACGTGGTACACAACTGTTGATGAGCCCTGTAAAGGAGTTTGCGGTAGAGAACAATCTGCCACTGTTGCAGCCTGTATCGCTCAAGGACGAGGCATTTCAGACTGCGCTTGCTGCTTGGAGGGCCGATCTTCAGATTGTAGTGGCTTTTCGTATGTTGCCCGAGAGCGTGTGGAATATGCCACGCTTGGGGACATTTAATCTGCACGCATCGTTGTTGCCACAATATCGAGGTGCAGCGCCAATCAATTGGGCTATAATAAACGGTGATAAGGAGACAGGGGTAACAACATTTTTCCTAAAGCACGAGATTGATACAGGCGATATTATTATGCAGGATATTGTGCCAATAGAGCCGGCCGACACAGCCGGTACTCTGCACGATAAATTGATGCTTACGGGCGGTTCAACGGTGCTGCGCACTGTCGAGGCTATTGTGTCTGGAGAGGTCGAGGCGCTTGCGCAAGATAAACTCTACAAAAGTGTCGATGAATTGCGTCCGGCGCCAAAAATATTCCGCGATACTTGTCGAATCGACTGGAGCAGGAGCGTTCACGCTGTGTATGACTTTGTACGTGGAATGTCGCCCTATCCGGCTGCGTGGACCGATATTCTTACAGCCGATGGCCACGCCGCAACATTTAAAATATATGAGGTAAGCATCGAAGAGGCTGCTCACGATAAAGAGTGGGGCAGCCTGCTCACCGACGGTAAAAAATATGTAAAGATAGCAGTCGAGGGCGGTTATGTGCATCTGTTGTCGGTGCAGTTGCAGGGCAAAAAACGTATGCCGATTGCCGATCTTTTGCGCGGATTTAATATGCAGGGAGCGCAAATTGCAAGATAAATTCTGTGCACAATTTTTAAAAACCGTACGCAGTCTCATAAAACAATCGACGATATAAATTAAACAGCTTCTTAGAAATTTAACAGTTTCTTAACGTAATGATGCCGGTATTATTGTTAATATCGGCATTTTTATTTAAAATTATTTGGAACAAAAGATTTTATTTCCTTTCTTTGCACCGTTGATGAAAAAATGTCAACAAAATGTAATAACTCGGGTGGGTGGATGATATTCTACCTGTACGCTCGGGATAAAAAGTGAAATAATAAATACTTAACAACCTAAAATTATTGCCTATTGATAAACTTCTACTCCTAAATAAACAACACAGAAGAGTATAATGGAGAATTTGAAGACTTTAACCGACGATGCGTTGGTTACACTCTATTTAGAAGGCAATAACCGAGCGTTTGATACATTATTACAACGCCATCAGGAAAGGTTATATCAATACATATTTTTTATAGTACGTTCGCGCGAGCTTGCCGAGGACTTGTTCCAAGAGACTTTCGTGAAAGCTATTGTAACCCTCAGACAGAAGCGCTATAAGCCCGGTGGTAAGTTTGCCGCGTGGATTACACGCATTGCACACAATCTTGTAATAGACCAATTTCGTCAAGAGTGTGGCGAGAATACAATCTCGAACGAAGAGAGTGATGTTGACCTGTTTAACGACACAAAATACTCGGACGAGACAATAGAGACAACGATTGTTAAAGAGCAGATACTCAATGACGTTTCACGTCTTGTAAAAGAACTACCGCGTGAGCAACTCGAAGTTGTTCATCTGCGTTATTATATGGATTTATCGTTTAAAGAGATTGCCGAGATAACCAATGTAAGCATAAACACGGCGCTTGGGCGTATGCGCTATGCCTTGTTGAATATACGTCGTATGGCGGCCCAAAAAAATGTGATACTTACTTTGGAATAAAATATTGTTTAATAAACAGTTTGGATTTCAAAAAAAATATCTGTTCCCAAATAATATATCTGTTCTTGCTGCGTTATTATAACAGACGACAATAAAACAGATAGCCTATGGACGATATTTTTACTCAAGATTCAACACTTACCGAAGATGTATTGCGACAGGCTGTTCGCAGCGAAGAATTGCCTTCACCCTCGGAAAGCTCGCTTGCTTTTATCCGTAATTTTGCACGCAATTTTTGTATATGCAATTGCATTGAGGGTAGGGCACAGGAGTTGTTGCTGAACTAAATGAGGCGTTTACTTTGAGCTTTCAGTATTATAATTGACGATATGTCATAATTAAAAAAACAATTTCGTTGCTATCGATATTAAGGCTTGGTCGAGTATTGATGTACACTCCTTTTGCCTTAAATATAAACACGTTGTGTTTTGTCGATTCTTACGAACCTAATTGAGCAGTGCCAAAATGTAATTTTTGGCACTGCTCAATTAGGTTTAATCTCTTAGGCGCTCTATCTGCTTTAGAATCTCTTCCAGACGCTTTTTGTTGGCTCTCCGGTGGCGCAATCCGCAGATTATTGATATTGTTATAAGCGACACTGTGAGCAGTGCTATTGTCGGTTTCCATACAAAATTGCTTGCAATGAGTATTGTCCACGCAACCAACAGAATGTATGGGATTGCCATAATTCTGTTTGTCAGTGAGCGCATCTGTTTGTGTCTGACGATATTCTCGGTAGCTTCGGTCATACTGAGCGCGGGGAGGCTTTTTACATCGAGACGTTTGTAACATATTTTGTTAAGAAAATATTCCAACGCACCCACTGCAAGAATAAACAGGCCGAACCCCCAATATTCTATGCCTCGGTCGAGGTACATTGCAAGGAACACGCAGCCTACTATTGGGGCAGATACAAGGGAGATTGCGAATCGGCCCTGATACCATTTTTCTACGTGCGAGAGTTTCTCTTTCATTGAGTCGTTTACAATCTCTTCGCTCAGAATGCGCTGCTTTTCGAGTTTAGCGTTAAGTAGCCCGAATTGCTTTTTAAGATTTTCTAATTCGTCATAGTCTGTGGGTGGCGGTGTTACGCTCTTTTGTTTTGTAGTCTCTTTTTTAAGAGCCATTTGTTTGTTGAGCTCTGCATCGAATAACTCGAAATGCTCCTTAGGGCTCTCTATCTTGCTGTTGTCTATGGTCTGCTGTATCATAGTATTTGTTTTTTACTGGTTAGACATTTTTTTTAATTGCTCTTTTATGCGAAATAACCGGGTGGTAACATTGGAAAGGCTTATACCCACTACGTTGGCTATGTCGCGATAGCTCATATTCTCCAGCCAAAGAAGAATGATTGCTCTATCAAAAACATCGAGTCGGTTAATCCTCTCGTATAGCATTTGAATCTGTCGGCTGTGTTCGTCGTCATCGTTGTACAGGTCGATGTCGATTAAAAGAGGAACAGTTTGCAACCTGCTTCTCTTTTTTCGTTCCCAATTGCTACAGGTGTTGAGACTTACCCGATATATCCACGTTTTTGGGTTGCTGTCGCCGCGAAAATTGGGGAATCCTTGCCACAGATTGATTAGAATCTCTTGGAAAAGGTCGTTGACCTCGTCCTTGTCGTTGGAAAAGAAGTAGCAGACGGTGTAAATTGTCTTGCTGTATTCTTTAACCATTGTCGTAAATTTTGTTTCAATATTTTCCATCGGTTATTTCTGTTTTGCCTATTTAGACACGCAAAAAGAAAAAAACTTTCACTAAACGAACGAAAAAATAGTTTGTTTGATTCATTTTTACAGCGAGTGCTGCCTATTTCCGGACTTCTGCTCGGAATTTTTCAAAGATAGGGCGTTTTTTAAAAACTCCGTTATTTTCTATCGCGCTATTATTGAGTGGGGTAGAATGGTAGGGATGAGGGTTGGCCGAGATATAGAATCTACTCGCAGTTGCCAATAACCTCAATTGGGTTCTGCGTAACTACCCTCCAAGCACCGATGGAGATGGTTGCAACCGTAAGAAACACCACCAGAAGGAACGATGCGACGAATGGCCATATTTGCATCGGTACTTTTTGGGCAAAATCTTGTTGCCACAACTCAAAAGCATATATAAGCAGTGGAACGCTGAAAATGAAGCATCCCCCGAGAATGATAATGAATCGTTTGTTGAACAGTAACAGAATATCTTCTATAAGCGCACCGTTTACGCGGCGTATGGCAATCTCCTTGCGACGGTGGCGGGTTTCGAGTGCCACAAGCCCAAATACTCCGAGCAATGCTATAATAACAGCGGTTATACTAATTGGAGTCAGAATCTCTATTATCGACTGCTCGGCGCTGAGCCAGCTGTTCAGTATTTTTGCTTTTAATTGACTAACCGGAATTTCGGGAAAGGCGCCCGGCTCTATTTTTTTAAATTCGTCTATAATTCGATTATTTAGGAATGTAAGGTCGCACTTCGCGCTTGTTTTTATAAGAGATACCTCAAGGGGTACTTTGGACGAGTGTATAAGAGCCAACGGTTCGATGCTTCGGTGCGGGTCGTGGTGATAAAAGTCGCGGCAGATGCCCACAATTACAGCTCGCTCGTCGATGCCTCTTGAATAGATGCGCAGCATATTGCCTATCTCAATATTAAACTCCTTTTGCATAGCCTCGTTTATAATTGCCACGGGAGCCTCTTGCGTGTCGTTGCTGTTGAATCCTCGACCCGATATAATATCAATGCCCATCGTTTCAATAAAATTGTGATAAACGTGTACAAAATTGTACTTTTTGCTTCGTTTCTCTGCATCGGGGTGATTGTGGAATGTGGTTCTATTGAGCCTGTTGTAATTTATGAAACTCGTGTGCATAAATGTAACCTCTTCGACCTGCTCACAACTTTTGAATCGGTTGTAAACATTGGGCAACATTTGTGGTGTTATATTGTACTCAATATTGTGATGCATAGGATATTGGCATATATTATCGAAGCATATTCCCCAATCGCTGTTGCTGCGGCTGTTCAGTTGCTGATAGCTCAGGAAGCCTGCTGTAACAAAAAAGAACGATGCAATGAATTGCAGGCATATAAGCGTGTAGCGCAGACGCCTGCCCGCGCCTGTTGCAGCGAACCGCCCTTTAAGCGTAAAAGAGGGCGTGAACGATGTTATATACCACGTGGGGTACATTGCCAAAAGTATCGCCGTCGCCACAGATGCGCACACTATAATGAGTGTAATATTTATATTCTCGGACGGTAACAGCCCCGTTGCACTCCAAGTACGAAAAGTGCTTGTCTCGTTCAGGTAGTTTATGATTATGTAGGCGATGAACAGCGATACAAGAAGAATTATGAGGCTCTCCAATATCATCTCGGCACGCAGACCGGCCGTGTGGGCTCCCATAATCTTTTGGGTGTTTATACTGCGTATGCGCCACGGGATAATAGCTGTAAACAGGTTAAAGTAGTTTATAAAGGCTATTGTAAACAGTATTACGGCTAATGTCAGCAGCAGTAGGGTAACATCTAATCGGCCTCTATGGAAGGTCGGCTCATCGTTCTCTTCCGCAGTCAGGTATATTTCGTCTATTGGCGTCAGTTGAATATTTTGTTCTATATTTTCGCTCGTGAGATTATTAACAAAATACTCGTTTATGTTCAACTCTTTTGTGCGCATTATCAAATGATTGAGAAAATCTCTCTTATTGGCTTTCTTGTGCAGCTTGACGAGTAAGGGGCGGTGTATCGTTGTCCACGGTTGGCTGTAAATGTCATTCTCGTTGTTTCCGTCTCTTATTATTTCAACTCGTCCCCAATAGCTGTTCTTGGGAAAATCTTTGAATATTGCCGATACTATTTTGTTGTCGGACACATTATCCGATAGCTTTATTGTGTCGCCTATGTTCAGGCGATGTTTTTTTGGCGTAGGAGCGCGACACGGCATAACTTTCATATTTAAACACTCTCTCCCAACTGCCATCAATAATCTCGGGGCAGTATAGGCCTATATGTTCGCGTTGCAGTGGCAGACATTCGATAACTCTGTTGCCAATCAAAATGTACTCGATGTCTCTTTTGTAACTGTAACACTCGACGTAAGGATTATCGTCGCACAGCAGGTGCACTATTCCCGGTGGAAAAAACTCCGACCTTGGCTGCGATGGTATAATGTTGTGTGTCAGCACATACAGTCGCTCGCAATCCTTTATCCCACGGTTGTATGTAAGTGCGTTATATGCGGGAATTAAAAGAATATATACAACGCACAGCACAATGGTGAGTCCCAAAATATTAAGTGCGGTAAAAAGTTTATAGCGTGTGAGTGCCGACAAGGCGTTTTTTAGGATTTTCATCTTTTTTCCGGAATTTTCTTTAAAGTTAATTGTTACATCGACCGTTGACAAGAGTTTTTCTGAAAATCGTACTTTTTAAGCAAAAAGTGTGCAAAAATTGCACACTTTTGATACTCTTCTTCTTTTTGCCGAGAATAAAAAACGGCAGACAACATTTGCTGTTGTCTGCCGTTGCTGCGATTTTTTTATAAAATAGCGTTTACTGCATATTCTTCTTCTCAAGCCCGTAGCCCTCTTTCTTGTCAACGCTCTTTAGGAGTACTGCAAGAAGCACTGCAATCAATCCAAAGGCAGCGAATATTGCCATCGGGATTGTGTAGTCGGTAACGCCGTTTACTGTGTTGTTCATAATTACATTACCAATGAGCACAGGGACCATCGAAAGACCGATATTCTGAATGTAGAATATTATTGCATAGGCCGAACCTAACTGTTTCATAGGGATAATCTTGGGTACAGAAGGCCACATTGCCGATGGGACAAGAGAGAATGCAATACCCAACAGCACCATTACAATAACGGCGAACCAACCTTCGTTGAGCAGAGGCATTGCAAATAGTACGTGTACAATTGTCAGAAGCACTGAGCCGCAAATCATAAGCGTAGCACCCTTGCCCACTTTATCGTACAGCGAACCAAAGAGCGGTGTCAGAAGAATTGTGCCGAAAGGAAGAATTCCGGGAATACCACCGGCGAGTTCGGGATTCACATTGTACTTTATAATCATTAGGTTGGTGGCAAATTTAAGGAATGGGAATACTGCCGAGTAGAACATAAGGCACAGCAGTGTGATGAGCCAGAATCCTTTGTTGCAGAAGATTACCTTAAGGTCGCTCAGTTTGAATTGCTCCTCGGCTGCGCTGTCGGCTTGCAGGTTCGACGATGCGTCGAGTTTCTTGTCCATTACACAATATACAATATAAGAGAGCATTCCTATGCACAACGCCGATGCTCCAAAAAGAACGGGCGAAGCAACAATGCCGAATGCCTGTGCAATGGGCAGCGAGAAGAACAATGCGCAGGCTGTTCCTATTCGGGCGAGTGCCACCTGAAGACCCATTGCAAGGGCAAGCTCGTGGCCTGTGAACCACTTTGCAATTACCTTGGTAACGGTTATTCCTGCAATTTCGGCGCCGACACCGTAGATGGCAAAGCCTAAGCAAGCTACTACCACTTGTGTGGGCAGGCCGAACAATTCACCGTCAAAACTGCTGCTCACAGCCCACCATTTTATGGCTGCTCCAATGAACATAAGTGAGGTGCTCATTAAACCGGTGAAACGCACACCCATCTTGTCGAGTATCAGTCCACCAAAGAAGAGCATCAGCAGGAATACGTTTATATATCCGTATGCACCCGAGAATATTCCGTAGTCGTCGCTTCCCCATCCAAGGCCTTTGATGGTTGTCTTTACAACACAGTTTTTCTCGATAATGTTATTGTTGGCATCGTTGTATTTTATTTGATATTCGTTACCGGCCTTTATATTCTCAATATCTACCGATGCGACTGATATTTTGGATAAAGAGTCGGCCGAGAGATATGTTCCGTCCTCGAAATAAACTACGCTGCCTTTTGTGGTTAGCGGTGTTTCGAGCGGGCCCATTACGTCGGTGAAAAAATAGGCTATCATCATTGTGAACGATACAATAAAGAGTGCGCTCCAACGCATTGCCTTTGAGTCGTTCAGCTTTTTTTGGATTTTTTGTGTTGTTGTCATTTTTTATTGTTTTACAGAGTGTTGTGTCTATATGTGTTATTTTGCTCCCTTAACCCATTTATCGAGCCACGCAAAGAATGTGCGTTGCCACAGAATGCCGTTCTGAGGTTTAAGCACCCAGTGGTTCTCGTCGGGGAACAGCAGTAGCTGTGCGGGCACTCCTTTGAGGCGTGCGGCGTTGAATGCTGCCATTGATTGCGACGAGAGGATGCGATAGTCGAGGTCGCCGTGAATGAGCAGAATGGGGGTGTCCCATTTGTCAACAAATTTGTGGGGCGAGTTTGCATATGAGTGTTGTGTCTTTGCGTTTTTCTCGTGGGGTGCACCGCCAAGATCCCAATTGGTGAACCAGCTCTCCTCGGTCTCGAAATATTGTTGCTCCATATTGAAGAATCCATCGTGGGCAATGAAGGCCTTGAAACGCTTGTTGTGGTGTCCGGCCATCCACATTGCTGTGTAACCGCCGAAGCTGGCACCTACGCAGCCCAAACGGTTGGTGTCAACGTAGGGCTCTTTGCACAGGTCGTCGATGGCTGCAAAAAGGTCTTGCATACACTGACCGCCGTAGTCGCCGCTAATCTTCTCGTTCCACTCAAGACCGAATCCGGGAAGGCCGCGGCGGTTGGGTGCGATGATTATATAATCGTTGGCTGCCATTATCTGGAAATTCCAACGGAAACTCCAAAATTGGCTTACGGGCGATTGTGGGCCTCCCTCGCAGAAGAGCAGGGTGGGGTACTTCTTGTTGGGGTCGAAGTGAGGGGGATATATTACCCATGAGTGTAGTTGCTTGCCGTCGGTGGTGGTGCACCAGCGTGCCTCGACTTTTCCAAAGTCCATCTGGTCGTACAGATGTTTGTTCTCTTGTGTCAGTTGTGTAACGGGGGCGCCGGCTGTGGCGGACATTGAGAATATCTCTGTTGCCGAGCTCATACTTTGGCGGGTGGCAATGAGCTTGTCGCCAAGGGTGGCAACCGAGGTGTAGTCGTAGTCGCCGTCGGTCAATTGTGTCAGCTTGCCGTCGAGGGTGATATTGTATATCATTGATGCACCGTGCCATACACCGGTAAAGTAGAGGCTCGATGCGTCCTCGGCCCAACAGTAGCTATCGACGTTGCTGTCAAAAGGTTTTTCGCTGATGTATTTCTGCTCGCCGCTTTTCAGATTCATAATGCACAGACGATTTTGGTCGCTCTCGTAACCGTCGCGTTTCATACTGAGCCACGCAAGATAGTTGCCGTCGGGCGAGAATGTGGGGGCTGTGTCGTAGCCATAGTTGGAGCGGGCGTCGTCTATCTTACACAGATTCTGTGTCTCGTTGCTTTCGAGGTCAAGAAGATAAATGTCGGTGTCGGTGCTCACTGTGTAGTCGCGGCCTGTCTTTTTGTTGCAGGCGTAGGCGAGTTTTTTGCTGTCGGGGCTCCACGCAAGCTGCTCTGTGCCGCCAAAGGGACGGTTGGGGCAGTCGTAGGCTGTGCCTTCGAGCAGGTCTTTTCCATCGCTGGCTATTGTGTTTCCGTCGAATGTGGCAACAAAGGGGTGGGGGGCATCGGTTATCCACTCGTCCCAGTGTTTGTACATTAGGTCGTTCACTACAAAGCCTTTTGCAAGGGGAAGGTCGGGGTGAACATCGGCTGTTGTCTCTTTTATTTTTATGCGCTTTATGAGCACTACTTTTGTCTCGTCGGGCGAGAAGAGGAAGCCTTCAATGTCGCTCGCTTCGTGCGATAGTTGCTTGCGACCACTGCCATCGGGGTTCATCTCCCACACTTGGTTGCTGCCGCCTTCGTTCGAGAGGAATGCAATCTTGCTGCCGCCTTTTATCCACACTGCGCTTGTTTCGTTGGCGGCGGTGGTTGTGAGTAACTTTTGGTTGCTGCCGTCGGCGTTCATAATGTGCAGTGTGTGGTGGCTCTTGTTCTGCTCGACACTATAATAGCTGACGCCATAAACGACGCTCTGTGCGTCGGGCGATACGCTTACTGCGCCTATGCGTCCCATTGCCCATAATGCTTCGGGGCTCAGGCGACGGTTCTCTATTTTCATCTGCTTCTTGCCGATGATGGGCGCTTGGGTGTTGTCGCCACTGTTGCTGCACGATGTTATTGCTGCTGTGGCCATAAACATTGCTGCCATAATTACTGAATGTCTTTTCATATTTATTTTGTATTGTCGATTGTGATTGAATGTTTGTGAATATTCTGTTTTTATGCAAAAAAGTATCGAATGTTTGCAAATTTACTCTTTTTTTGCTTAATGCGCAATTAAATTGATTATTTAACGCTTTGTGTTTGCTGCGCTTGTGAAAAATGGTTATCTTTGCTCTAATGAGCTAAGATTTTAGGCACTCGCTGTAAAAATCTAAAGCAAGCTTTATTTTTTTGCTCGTTTATTGTATCTTTGCTCTAATGAGCTAAGATTTTAGGCACTCGCTGTAAAAATCTAAAGCA
>CAYYEL010000024.1:21572-26385 GCA_964470845.1 uncultured Bacteroidaceae bacterium
AGCTTTATTTTTTTGCTCGTTTATTGTATCTTTGTCCATAATATGCAGATACTGCAATGTGTTTTTTAGAAAATAAGTGTATAGTTATATGAAGAAGAATCTGTTATTGGTGCGAGGAGTGCTTGTGGCGCTTCTTTTGCTGTGTGTGCCTGTGCTTGTGCAGGCAGTCGATTTTCCTGTTGGCGGGGGTGTCTATCGTATTCTCAGTGTGTCCGATGGGCTTGCAATGACTAATGGCGATAATGGTGAGCTCGGCGCCGAGCTTTTTATGGCTGCCGTTGACGAGAATTCGGTCGGTCAGGAGTGGGCTTTTGTCTCGGTATCGGACGATGAGCCTCTTTATATGATTTATAATACCGAGGCCGAGGTGGTGGCCGATATGGCGCTTACCTCGTCTAAGCCGGGTAGTCTGTTGCAGTGGAGTGCCACAGCATCGTCGAATCAGGTGTTTTATGTTAAATTGGTCGATGAACAGGGTGGTGTTGTTCAATTGCTCAACGCCTCGGATAAGGGGGCTGTGGTAACTGCCGATGGTGAGGCACAACTTGCACTGGGCGATGACCTTGAGAGCGAGAATACCTATTTTCGCCTTGTCGATTTAAATAAACAGTGTGATATTGTTTTTCCGATAGCTTCGCAGCACTATATTTTTACTCACGTTGCGACCGGATATTCGCTTAACGACCGTGGAGTAAATTCCAATGATGCTCGTATATTTGCCGATGCCTGCCCCGAGGAGGATTATGACGATTTTATATGGCAACTGCGTCGTGCATCGGATAAAGTCTCATATTTTCAACTATATAATCCATTTGACGGCAAGGCAATTGATATGGCGCTGGGCGGTTCAAAAGTGCCTCTTCTGTGGGACGCTTCGTTCAGTAATGCCAATCAGTATATTTACATAACTCCAGTAGAGAATGAGCCGGGAATTTATCAGCTTAAGGGACTTTCGGATGGTACTTGGGGTACAGAGTATTACTTTGTAGTTTCGGGTAATGTGGTTAAAATGAGTACCTCGGCCAATGCACAAAATTCTTATTTCAGACTGACAAAGGTTGCTCCCGATAATTTGCCTCAGCCTGTTTATTGGGAGAATGAGACTATTTTCGAGGAGAATAAAGAGCCGGGGCACGCCACATACGCTCCGTATCCCTCGACAAAGGAGATGATGGCCGATGAACATTATAATTTCCCGTGGCTCGAACCTGTGAGCGATAATATTCTATCACTTAACGGTGTGTGGAATTTAAATTATGTCGAGGATGTGAACGACCGTCCGGGAGAGGACGATTTTTGGGGCGACGACGTAGATGTCTCGGGCTGGGATACAATATCCGTTCCCTCGTGTCTCGAAATGAAGGGTTACGGACAACCTTATTATATAAATGTAAATTATCCATTTGCCAATAATCCTCCATTTATCAATATGAATAGTGGGTTGCCCAAGCCCGTTGCTTCGTATCGTCGTAATTTCTCGCTTCCACAGGAGTGGGACGGCAAGCGCGTGTTCCTGCATTTTGACGGAATTTACAGCGCTGCCCTCGTGTGGGTGAACGGAAAATATATAGGATATACGCAGGGCGCGAACAACGAAACGGAATTTGATGTTACTGCGGCCGTGCGCAAGGGTACAAATAATGTCTCGGTGCAGGTGTTCCGCTGGAGCGACGGTTCGTATCTCGAAGGACAGGATATGTGGCATATGAGCGGTATTCATCGCGACGTATATCTTTTTGCAACGCCTAAGACCTTTGTGCGCGACCACTATATAACAAGCGTGCTCGATGAGGCGCAAAAATACGAGGCAGGCACTCTGAATGTGGAGCTTGCAATGGATAATCGCGACGCCGAGGCTGCAGCAAAGAGCGTCGATGTTGCTCTTATTGCTCCCGACGGTTCGGCAATTGCCACAAAGAGTATTGCGTTTGAGTTTGCAGCAGGCGAGAAGGAGAAGGTGGCAAATGTCAGCTTCGATGGTCTCTCAGGATTGCTCCCTTGGACAGCCGAAACTCCCAATCTCTACACCGTTACAATAGCACAAAAAGATAATGCGGGTAACGAGGAGCACGTCTTCTCGACAAAATACGGATTCCGCCACATTGAAATAAAGAACGGCCTTGTATATATCAACGGACAGAAAATTCTGTTCAAGGGTGCAAATACCCAAGATACTCATCCCGTACACGGCCGCTCGATAGATGTTGCCACTATGCTCACCGATGTTAAAATGATGAAGCAGGCCAATATGAACACAATCCGCAACAGCCACTATCCGCGTCAGGCCAAGATGTACTCGATGTTCGATTACTACGGTCTTTACTGTATGGATGAGGCCGACCTTGAGTGCCACAGAAACTGGGAGGCAGGAGGCGAGAAAGGTGGAATAACCAACGAAGAAAGTTGGCGCGAGCAATATATCGACCGCACAGTGCGAATGGTGTATCGCGGACGCAATTTCCCCTCAATAATCTTCTGGAGCTTGGGCAATGAGAGTGGCGGCGGTGCTAATTTTGCCCACACATACGCTGCTGTGCGTGCCATAGATGGTCGTATTATACACTACGAGGGCGCTACACGCGGAGGCACCGAGTACAGCGACCTATGGTCGGTAATGTATCCCAATATTTCGGAGTGTAACTCGCACGCCAACGGCAATTGGCGCAAACAGCCCTATTTTATGTGCGAGTATGCTCACGCAATGGGCAATGCCGTTGGTAATCTGAAAGAATATTGGGATATTATAGAGAATAGTACATACGGAATCGGCGGTTGCATCTGGGACTTTGTCGATCAATCAATCTATGACGCCGAGGATATTAAGAATGGTAATTTTAAGGTCGATGGTGTTAATAAATATCGCACGGGTAGCGATTATCCCGGCCCGCATCAGGGTAACTTTGTAAACAACGGCCTTGTCTCGGCCGATCGTGCTTGGAGCCCCGAGCTCACCGAGGTTAAGAGCGTCTATCAGTATGTGAAATTTAAGAATTTCTCAAAAACAGCTAAGCGTCTGCAAATTCAGAATATGTACGATTTTATCTCGCTCGATAATTTCTACCTGCGCTATGCGTTGCTTGTCGATGGAGTAGAGGTTGAGGAGGGACGCGTCGAGATTCCCGCAACTGCCCCCGATGCCTCGGTTACTCTGCCGCTCTCATATACTGTTCCCGAGGGCAACAGCGAGGTTCTTCTGAATGTGGATGTTTGTCTAAAAGAGGCGCAATCTTGGGCCGATGCCGATTATTCGATTGCAGCTGCACAATATACTCTGCGCGAGCGTCCCGCATCGTTGCCCTCGGTCGAGGTTGTCGATGAACCTCTTGTTATCGACAATAAGACAAACCTCTATATTTACGACATTAAGAACAGCCGTGTATCGGTTAAATTTACAACCTCGGGTCTTCTCTATTCTTGGGTTGTCGATGGCGTGGAACGATTGGCCAAGGCTCCCGAGTACGAGAATTATCGTTGGGTCGAGAATGACGGCCCCACCGAGAGTAATTACTCGTCGGCAAATGGTGTGGGAACACGCTCGTTGACAGTTGTCGAGGAAAAGGGCGATTATGTTCGTTTGACAGTGAAGGCCGAGGGTGGACGTAACTGCGATTATGTTTGGGAATATACAATATATAATACAGGTGCAATAGAACTTGATGCAACATATTCGGTGCTCATTACTAATGTGCGTCGTGTGGGATTGGGAATGGAATTTCCTAAGAATTTTAGCAACGTCGAGTATTATGCGCGTGGTCCGTGGGAGAATTATCCCGACCGTAAGACAGGCTCGTTGCTGGGACGCTATACAACCACGGTCGATGATATGTTCGAGCTCTATCCCAAACCTCAGAGTATGGGTAACCGCGAGAATCTGCGCGACCTTACACTCGTTGATCCCGAGACGGGCAACGGAATAAAGGTTGAGACCGAGGGTGATGTTGCGTTCTCGACACTCTTCTTCGATGATGCTAAGCTCAAAGGCGCTACACACGCTTGGGAGCTCGAAAAAGGTGATATTTATGCTCACTTTGACTGTGCGCAACGAGGTCTTGGTAACGGTAGCTGCGGACAGGGTACAGGCACGCTCACTGAGTATCAGATTCCATACGGCAAGAGTTACTCCTACACTCTGCGTTTCACTCCTCTGAGCAAGGAAGATACAGGAGTGGATGAGGTGCGCACCTTGTGCAGTTTCGAGACTGTTGATGGTGGTGTCCTGTGCAAGGGTAATTTCGTGGCGGGTGCTGTTGTTGAGCTTTATAATCTTGGTGGTGTGAAATTGGGACAAACTGTTGCCGACGCTGCCTGCGAGAGTTTGTTGCTTGCAACCGACAAACTGCCTGTGGCTGCATATATTGTGGTTGTCAAGGATGGTCAAGGAAAGAGGAGCTACAGAATTCTTCTATAAAAAAGAGAGCTGCGTACAGCGCCTGAATGTTTGAGGTATTCAATGTAGCTTATAAAATATTGCTATTTATAATCATTTAAACTCTTTACCCCATTTCGAGAGCTCCTCTTTGTTACATAAAAAGAGGAGCTCTTTTTATGTGTTTAAATAGCAGAGGGTGGTGGTGTTTGCGTGCATTTGTATAAAATCTAAAAGAGGGCGGCATCTAAAGTGGTATGGATTTTTTAGTGTACCTCAAGTTTGTAAGTGTAGCTTTGTGGACTTTTTTGCACCCTTGTTGCGCTTGTTTTTTATAAGAAAAGTGGCTGTCGTGTCTGTTATGAAAAAAAATAAACAATTGATATTAAAAAAAGCATACTGTCAAGATAGAAGTGCAACAAAATTCCCTCCTTGCTCACGACTTTG
>CAYYEL010000025.1:0-26249 GCA_964470845.1 uncultured Bacteroidaceae bacterium
AGTGCTTTTACAAATTTATTTCGTAATGTTGCACTTGCTGGTTGACTCTGCATATGTTATAATTATATCAAAAAAAATATAATTAGTTCATTTATAACGATTTTTTCACTACCTTTGCAAATGTTTTGCGAAGGTAGGCTACACTCGCATTGTGTGAAAGTAAACTTTCCCCCGCTCGTTGGCACTACCTTTGCAAACGATTTGCGAAGATAGGCTGCACTCGCATTGTGTGAAAGTAAACTTTCCCCCGCTCGTTGGCACTACCTTTGCACGCGAAAAGCGAATATGCCCATTGGCAGTAACTCTAACAACACCCGAAAATAATAATTATGGAGAGAACTCTAATCCTTATCAAGCCCAATGCTATCCAGCGTGCAATTATGGGCGACATTGTTACTCGTTTCGAGCGTAAAGGTCTGCGCATAGCAGGTCTGAAGATGATGTTTTTAACCGACGAGATTCTGGCCGAGCATTACGCTCATTTGGTTCAGCGTCCTTTCTATCCCTACCTGAAGGCTTCGATGCAGGCAGGTCCTGTTGTTGCTCTTTGCCTCGAAGGTGCCGAGGCTGTTGAAACAGTACGCCAGATGGTTGGTGTAACAAACTCGCGTAAGGCGCTTCCCGGGACTATTCGCGGTGATTTTTCGATGAGTGGCGAGCAGAATGTAGTTCACGCGTCCGACTCGGTCGAGAATGCTGTTATTGAGATTAACCGATTCTTCAAGGAGGGCGAGTTGTTCGACTATGATTGCGCTGTTGCCCGCTTCGAGTATGGTGGCGAGGAGACACTGAAATTCCTAAACAAATAAATCTACAAATTTGAAAAATCTGTTAAGACCAATAGCTGTATCGGCTGCACTTTTGTTGGCAGCGTCGGGCGTGCAGGCACAGGATATGTTGGCTGCTCAGTCGCCGCTTGACAAGCAGATGATGCTTGTCGATTCAATAGCCCTTAGAGATATTCTCTTGAACGAGGAGAATATGTTCCCTGCCGACGAGCTTTATGCCGAGTGGTCGAACGACCACGTGCGTTTCAAGGCCGAGTTGCCCGACTCGTTCCGTGTCGATTTGCGCGGTTTTGTGATGCCTACGACAAATACAAAAATTACCGATATATTCGGCTACCGCCCTCGCCGTCGTCGTGTACACAACGGCATTGATATTAAGGTGCAGCGTGGTGATACCATTCGTTCGGCATTCGATGGTAAGGTGCGTATGGCCTCTTATCAGCGTCGTGGCTACGGCCATTACGTTGTAATCAGACACAACAATGGTATTGAGACTGTATATGCTCATCTATCGAAGAAATTCGTTCTTCAAGACCAAAATGTGAAGGCAGGGCAGCCTATCGGCCTTGGTGGTAACACCGGACGCAGCACGGGTGCGCATTTGCATTTCGAGACACTGCTTGCAGGAAAGAATCTTAATCCCGCACTGATGTTCGACTTCGAGAAGCAGGATGTAACGGGCGACTTTTACACCTATCGTAAGGGCGTTTATCAAGAGGTTGACCGAAAAACCGGCAAGATTGTTGAGAGTGCCGAGCCGCTTTATCACAAGGTGCGCAAGGGCGAGAGCCTCTCGGTGATAGCACGTAAGTGTGGCGTGTCGGTAAATACTCTGTACAGGCTTAATAAGCTTAACTCGCGTTCGATTTTGCGCATAGGTCAGAGAATCAGATACAGATAAAATAAAGAGAAAAAAATCCCGAAGAGCATTACTCTTCGGGATTTTTTTTATACCTATGCAGTTGAAACGGTGTTACATTATGCCGTTTCGTTCGTTGTATATAAAAAAGGGTACTATGAAAGGATTTAAGAAAGCAGTATTTTACGCATACGTGTTAATGTTATCGTTTGTTTCTGTGGCGTGCCACCACGATACTCATTTTCTTGAGGATAGAATAGTGGGTACGTGGGTCAGCATCGAGGAGGACAGGTTCGCTTACATCGAGCGTACTCTTACATTTACTGCGGATGGATATTGGTCGGGAAGTATTCGTACCGAGGATTATTATGGTGTTGCGGTAGATACGGATATGGGCGTCTATGATGTTCGTCGCGATGAGCTATTGTTGCAATCGTATATATATGATGATATTCAGACATACGGGGTTGAGATTCGTGGTGGCAAATTGTATCTGTGGGACGATAGTGGCGAGACGGTCTATCACAGGTATTGATGCTCGCGGGACAGAAGTATTAAGGATTTTTGTTATATATTCAAACAGTTTCTAAATAACTGCATCTAAAAATTCGCTCCAAAATCTTAGAATGATTTTGGAGCGAATTGTGTTAAAAGCCTATCAATATTTAGCAACTCTTTTTATTATCTTGGGAATGTCGGTGTTGTCTATTACTCCGTCGAAACTATCTGCTCCCTTGCCAATGGCAAACAGCGGAACAAATGTGCCCGAGTGGTTGCCGCTGGCCCACGAGATTGCAGCCGAGTACGATACTATGAATTTTGCATAGTTGGCAATGTTGCGCAGTTGTTTGTTATGCTCGTCGGCGTTCATTGAGGCCCACAGCTCCTCGTGCATTGCTCGCAGGCGCTGTTCTTGCTTAGCCTCTACCGCAGCCTCTTTCCATAGTCCCATTTTTTGTGTAAGAAGCTCTTTTGTCTCGTCCCAGCTTAGCAGTCTCTCTTTGTTGGCTGCAATGAGAATCTCTTCGAGTTTGTCCTCGCTTACTTTCTGTCCCGAGAGGGCCTTCAGATTCAGTGTGTATGCACTATTGAATCCGAGTACAATACCGCCTGTCTCGTGGTCGGCTGTAACAATGATAAGTGTCTCTTTGGGGTGTTTTTTGTAAAACTCGTATGCTACCTCTATTGCGGCGTTAAAGTCCATTACCTCGTGCATCATTGTGGCTGCATCGTCGTCGTGCGAGGCATAGTCAATTTTGCCTCCTTCGACCATAAAGAAGAAGCCTTTTTTGCTTTTCTTCGAGAGAAAGTCGATACCGGCCTCGGTTATTTGTGCAAGGGTAAGGTCGTCGGCAGTGCGGTCGATGGTGTAGGGTAGTTGTGTGGCTACCTCTTTTTGATAGAGCATCATTTTTTGGGCGTTGCTCTTGCTTTTGTAGTCGGTGTATCCGCGGGCAATGGTGTAGCCTTGTGCCTCGGCATCTTGGTAGAGACGGGTGCGCTCGCTGTCGTTGCAGATGGGGTCGCCTCCGGCGTAGAAATCGTAGCCGGCTGTGAGCATCTCACGGGCTATCTGCGGATAGTTGTTGCGGCTCTTTTGATGAGCGTAGAATGCTCCGGGGGTTGCGTGGTTGATGGGTACGGTGGTCGAGATACCGACTGCGTATCCGGCCTCCTGTGCTGCCTTTGCCACACTATATACGGGTGTCCCGTCGGGTGTTACGCCTAAATGTCCGTTGTTGGTCTTGTTGCCTGTTGCAAGGGCTGTTCCCGATGCTGCCGAGTCGGTTACTCCATTGCTTGCCGAGAAGGTGGTTACAAAGGCTGTAGAGGGAAACTGTGTGAAGCGCAGTTGCTGCGGACGTCCTATCACTCCTTGCATTTCACCTAAATAGAGCTCGGTGCCTAATACGTGTGATGGGCCCATTCCATCGCCAATGAAATAAAAAACATACTTTGGGGCTTTTCCGGCCGATGCTGCTATTGCAATAAATAGCAGTAGCATTGTAAAAATACTCTTTCTCATAATTATATATGTGTTTTATGGTTACTCTTTAGGATTGTCGGTCTTTCCAATAAATAGTATATTGCCGGTGGCTTGATCAACTATCAGGTAGATGAAAGGACGGTCGAATTTTACTTCGATGGGTTTTTCGGTGGGGCGCATTGCCAAACATCCGACCATTATTGCCGTTACAGCAGCTGCCTCGGCGCCCTCTTCGTTTATTTTCAGGTAGCTCTTTTGTAGAATGTCGCTGATGTACAGGGGAGCGTCGCTGATGCCTTGGAAATTGGCTCTGCCGTTGAATGCGTCTTTTATGCCCATTGCTTCGAGTACACCCGTGAGGCCGGTTGTATATTCGCACTTAAAGCGCGGAAGCGATAGAATGATTCTTTTGTTGTAGAGCATCTCTTGGTTCAGCTTGTTGTAGTTGTGAGCAAGATGCTGTGTAGCCTCTTTTATGCTTACTCCTCTGTGTGGGAGTACAAACTGCATTTGGATGGTGCTGTTTTTAAAGGGCAGTGATACAATTCTCACCTTGTCGTCGATGTTGTATGCTGTTGTAAGCGTCTGATTCATCATCTTTACGTTGGTGGTTGTTCCGTCTGCTTTTGTAAAAAGTGCATCTTCGGTTGCACTCTTGCTAAACTCATCTTTCCATTTGCCATTAAAGTAGATGGCGTTCAGAAGTAGCATTTTTGTCTCATCGTCTAAATGGCTTATTATGCTCGGGATTTTACCTTTGGTGTTTTGCGAACACCATTCGTTTATGGCTTTTACGGTGCTGTCGCAGAAGGGGACGTTGGCTATTTTTGCTTTATAGTATAGTTGGTTGTCGGTAATGAATTTCTCTTTTACGGGGAAATTCTCGTTAATCCATATTGAATTGGCAACGGATAGTATCGCTCCTTCCGAATCTTGTGTACTGTTGTAAAATTTTATGCTGTTTAGGCTCTCTAATCCGTCGCTGTGTCCCAGAATCGATAAAATCTGTTCGAGGGTCTCGCCTTTAGCACCGTTGGCTACCATTGCGAGTGCGCATTTTGCGCTTGCCGGTGAGATGCAGATGTTTTCGCTATTGTTGTCAATACAAATGCGCTTGAACAACTCGAATGCGAATTGTCCGGGGACTGTGTCGATGTTGTATTCGTTTGAACTCATTTTTTTATCTCTATTATACTCTGTGTCGATGATGCTGACAGCACTCTCAGTACTTTCGATTGCCTCTTCCTGTGTCGCGTTTGCGATGCCTCCCGATGATGCACACGCAACCAGCACGAGTGAGGATAATATGATTCTTACGATTCTCATAGTTGTTATACTTTTAGAATAGTGAGAGTATATCATTGTAGGATGCAAGCAACAGCAGTCCAAGCAGGATTATCATTCCTGTTGCTTGTGCACGTTCCAAGAATTTCTCACTTGGTTGACGACCTGTAACAAGCTCGGCCAAGAGGAAAAGTACGTGTCCGCCGTCGAGTGCAGGGATGGGCAGAATGTTCATAAATGCAAGGATAAGTGATAGCATTGCTGTCATATTCCAGAATTTATACCAGTCCCATTTCTTGGGGAACATTTTGCCGATTGTGATAAATCCGCCCACTGATTTTGCACCCTCGCTTGAGAATATATATTTAAAATCGCTAATGTATCCTTTGAGCACGTTGCAACCATACACAGCACCTGCGGGCAGCGACTCGAAGAAACCATAAGTGATTGTCTCGACGGGGTAGTTGGGGTCTTTGTAGGTTACTCCAAGTTTATATGTGTCGTCGAGGGTTGCATTGAGTGTCATCAGTGTATCGCGCTGAATGGTTATTTTAACCTCTTTCTGTGCGCTCTCTTCGTTCATCTGTTCCAATGCTGTCAGTAACTTGTACCACGTGTCGGCTTTTCTCTCGCCGATTGTCAGTATTTTGTCGCCTCTTTGGATTCCTGCTAATGCTGCTGCGCTGCCCGGAGCTACGCTGTCAATGACGCTGGGAATGAGAAATTCCATAAATGGTGCCTCCTTGCCAATATCTAAAAGACCAAATTCCTCGGGGATTGCAATGTTTGTCTCTACGCCGGCACGTAGCACTGTAACCTCGCGGCTGTCGGCAATGGCACGCAGAAGGTCGGCGTTGCGTTTGTGTACATCTTGTCCATCGACACGTAGCACAATGTCGCCATCGACAAAGCCCAGCTGCTTGGCCTCTTGGTTAAATTCCATTCCGTATGTGGCTTTCTGAATGTCGGTGTAACTCTCGCCCCAAGAGAAAAGAATCATACTGTATATGAGCAGTGCAAGGATAAAGTTGAACATTACTCCACCTATCATAATGAGCAGACGCTGCCAAGCGGGCTTCGAGCGAAACTCCCACGGCTGTGCAGGCTGTTTCATCTGCTCGGTGTCCATCGACTCATCAATCATTCCCGATATTTTGCAGTAGCCTCCGAGCGGAATCCATCCTATTCCATATTCTGTATCGTCCTTTGTCGCGGGCAGTTTTATTAGGGCTTTGTCCTCTTTCTTGCTCAGTCGCGAGGGAATCATAAAGAGTGATATTTTCCAGTCGAAGAATAGGTAGAATTTTTCGACTCTCACTTTAAATATTTTGGAAAATAGGTAGTGGCCAAACTCGTGTATAAGTATCAGCAGGCTCAGTGCCAGAATCAACTGGAGTGCACGTATAAAAAATAATTCCATTTGTTGCTAATAATTGTTTAGTTGTTTATTTATTGTTCTTTGTTTATTAAATCCAATTTTCGGCCATCTTACGCACCTCGCTGTCGGTGGCAATATAGTCGTCGAGTGTAGGTTTTATGGTAAAATCGGCACTCTGCATTGCACGCTCTATCAGACGGCTCATATCAGTGAATTTTATGCGGTCGGCAAGAAAGGCTGCTACGCACACCTCATTTGCCGCATTTACAACACAGGGCATATTACCACCCATTGCCAGCGCGTCGTAGGCGTGGCGCAAATTGGGGAAAATGTCCATATTGGGCTTTTCAAATGTAAGCTCGCCCAGTGTTCCAAAATCGAGCCTGTCAAATGATGAACTGAGGCGCGTGGGGTAGGATAGGGCATACATTATGGGCAGGCGCATATCGGGAGTGCCCAATTGTGCTTTTACTGCTCCGTCCGAGAACTGAATCATTGAGTGAATCACCGATTGAGGGTGTACAACAACTTCAATCTCTTTTGCTTCGATGCCAAAGAGCCATTTTGCCTCTATTACCTCGAAGCCTTTATTCATCATTGTGGCCGAGTCGATTGTGATTTTTGCGCCCATACTCCAGTTGGGGTGTTTCAGGGCTTGTTCTTTTGTTACTCTCTCCAACTGTTCGGGGGTGAATGTGCGGAAAGGCCCGCCCGAGGCTGTCAGGATAAGTTTCTCAATGTGGCTGTGTTGCTCGCCTGCGAGGCATTGGAATATAGCCGAGTGCTCCGAATCAACGGGCAGAATGGGTACTTTGTATTCGGCGGCCAGACGGGTGATGAGCTCGCCTGCTACCACCATTGTCTCTTTGTTGGCGAGTGCGATGGCCTTGCCTGCCTTTATGGCCTCTATTGTGGGACGCAGTCCCGAGAATCCAACCATTGCTGTTACAACAACGTCGATGGGGGTCGATTGCACAATCTCGCATATTGCCTCGTATCCGGCGTAAACTTTTATGGGTAGGTCGGATAGCGCCTCTTTAACTGTCTCATATTTTGTCTCGTCGGCAATTACTACTGCCTCGGGATTGAATTTGCGTGCTTGTGCTATTAGTTTCTCGACGCTGCTTCTTGCAGTGAGTGCATATACCTCGAAGCGTTCGGGGTGCTCCTCTACTACTTGCAATGTCTGTGTGCCTATTGAGCCTGTCGAGCCTAATATCGCAATTACTCTTTTATTGTTTTCTGTCTTCATAGTTATATTTGTGTGTCTGTGTTTTCTTAAAATGCTATATAAATATTGGGGTCGAGTGCCTCGCCTCGATGCCATAGTTCAAGATGCAGATAAGGCTTGAATTGTGTGGTACAGGGCTGCGCCTCTTGACTGTTGCTCAGTGTGGCAATGGCTTCGCCGGCTGTAACCTTATCGCCTACGCTCTTTAACAATCGGTGGCAGTTACGATAGACCGATACAAGCTCTTCGTTGTGTTGCAGTACTATCGTGTAGCCGTCGTTGGCTGTGTAGTCGCTAATAATTATTGTACCGTCCCAAATTGCCGATACACTCTCGCCCGGCGTCTCGGCAATGTCAACGCCGTAGTGTCCCTCTTTGGGGTTAAAGCCTTTTATGAGCATTCCTCGTGTGGGGCGATGGAAACTTATTCCTTGCAGCGTGCTTACGTTGCTTGCTTGCGATATAAGATTGTATCGCTCTTGCTCCTCGAACTCACGGGCAAATTCCTGTTCGAGTGGTGTTGCGTCGATGGCATATTGTGTGTTGTATGTAAACAGTGTGTCGCCATTGACGGTTGTGTCGATTGTGCTCTCGATGCGCCCCTCGAAGATGGCTTTTACGTTGCTTATGTATTGTCCCTGTTTGTCGGCCTCTCCTTTGAGTGAGTCTATTGTCAGTGCATAGTTTACCAGCTGCTCACGTGTGCGGTCGCTTACGTATCCGGGCAGATACTCGGCAACGGGGGTAAAGGCCAATACAAGAAACACTACTCCTGCTGCCAGTAGAAACGAACAGAAGAGTGATACGATGACCCATAGTGGCGATACGTAAAATCCAAACACATTCTCGGGCTTATTCTCGTTGTGTATCGTAAGCCTGTATTTGCGTGTAAGGTTGTTTCTGAATATCCTTCTTTTCTTCTTTTCCATAGGGGTGTGCGGGGTGTTTGTTATATAAGTCCTTCGGGCAGGTCGAAAATTATGTGGCGTTTCTTGTGGTCGATGCTTGCGATAAACTCCTCTTGTGCGGGGATTAGTATCTCTTCGTTGTTGTACTCGACGACAAAAAGGGTGTTTATCGTGCTGTCGTCAACGTCAATAATCTCGCCCAATGAGCCTCGGCTGCTATCCTCGGCTGTAAAGCCACGAAAGTAGCTCCACGAGTAATTGTCGCTCTCCTCGACCCACTCGCGTGGAATATATGCCTCGCGGTTGGTGAGCAGACGTACCGCATCGGCACTCTCCATTCTTTCGATTTTTACAATGAGCGTGTCGCTGTTTTTACTCTTCTTGTACTCGAAGAAGAATGGTACTAATATACCGTCAATATCTACCGCAACAAAGTCGCACTCATCGCCCAACGTGAAACTATCGCCCAAAAGGCCAATCTCGCCTTTGGTGCCGTGAGGCTTTAGGAATTTTCCAAAGTATGTAAACTCGTCTCTCTTTAACATTTTGCTATTGTTCTTATGAACGGGTTATTTTTGCTCCAATCTGGTTCAGACGCTGCTCAAGATTCTGATAGCCTCGGTCAATCTGGTCGATATTGTCGATGCGACTCTGTCCCTCGGCGCTCATTGCTGCAATGAGCAGTGCAATTCCTGCGCGGATGTCGGGCGAGCTCATCGAACGTGGACGCAATTTAAATTGGCGGTCGTGTCCGATTACTACTGCGCGGTGGGGGTCGCATAGTATAATCTGTGCTCCCATATCAATGAGTTTATCGACAAAGAACAAGCGGCTCTCGAACATTTTCTGATGTATAAGTACACTGCCTTTTGCCTGTATTGCAGTAACCAGAAGAACGCTCAGAAGGTCGGGGGTGAGGCCCGGCCACGGTGCGTCGCTTATGCTCATTATTGAACCGTCGAGGAACGATTCAATCTCGTAGTGCTCTTGCGCGGGGATGAAAATATCGTCGCCACGCTGTTCGAATTGTACACCCAAGCGTCGGAAACTCTCGGGGATAATACCTAAATTTTCGAACGATACATCTTTTATGGTAATCTCGCTCTGTGTCATTGCTGCCATTCCAATGAAACTGCCCACCTCAATCATATCGGGCAGGGCACGGTGGCGGCAACCGCCCAATGATTTTACACCCTCGATGGTTATAAGATTGCTGGCAATGCCCGATATTCTCGCTCCCATTTTGCACAGCATACGGCACAACTGTTGTATGTAGGGCTCGCAGGCGGCATTGTATATTGTGGTTGTTCCCTCGGCAAGGGTGGCTGCCATAATAATATTGGCTGTTCCTGTTACCGATGCTTCGTCGAGTAGCATATAGCAGCCTCTGAGCTTGTCGGCCTGCATACAATATATGCCTTTCTCTTCAATGTGATGGAAGGTTGCACCCAATTTTTGCAGTCCTAACAGGTGGGTGTCAACACGGCGGCGGCCAATTTTGTCGCCTCCGGGGGTCGATAGGGTGGCGCGGCCGAAGCGGGCCAACAGGGGGCCTATGAACATCACCGAGCCGCGCAGGCGTGCGCAGCCGTCGATATATTCGTCGCTTTCGAGATAGTCCATATTTATGCTGCGTGCCTGAAACGTGTAGCTTCCGGGGCCGTTCTTCGACACTGCAACGCCCATATTCATCAGTTGCTGAATAAGGTTGCTCACATCGGCAATCTCGGGGATGTTTTCTATTGTTACTTCTTCATCGGTGAGCAGTGTGGCGCATATTTCTTGAAGCACTTCGTTCTTTGCTCCTTGTGGCGTGATGCAGCCGTTTAATCTGTGTCCACCGTCTATAATGAATGATGCCATAGTCTTTTAATTAGAAATTAAGAAGATGTTTAAATTTGTATCGTTGAATTTTTGCTCTATGTAAAATCAACGAAACTGACGTTTTCTATATAAGAGAAACTTTTCTTGGAAATTTAAACATCAGCTGAACAGTTACTTAATATTTCTTTTTGAAAACCTTTTTGCGCTTTGTGAAATTGCGTGGCTGGTTGTCGTTTTTTGTTCCGCCCAATCTTATTTCGCCCTCGCTTATGTCTATACGTCCTTTCGAGTATATGCGCAGATCGTCAAATATTCGTTTGTCTTCTACGGTGTCTTTGTTCCACGTTATGTAGTTTTTCTTCATCTGTATCAATATAAGTTCGATAAGATGGTCGCGTTCCTCGCCGTCGTCCATTGTGCAGGCGAGTGTAATCATATCTTCGACTATGCGGCCATAGTGCCTGTTCGATATTTCTCCTGTCTGGTAGGGGATACGTGCGGGGGGCTCGGTAAATGTCTCTTCTTTGATGACTTCGACGGGGTAGTCGATGTCAAGTGCAAAGCCCGACATTATGGCAAGATGGTCCCATAGTTTCTGTTTGTAGTTGGGGAGCTCGTTGCGCAGATTGGGGAACATACTGCCCATAATATAGACTATTGTCTCGGCGCAGCGTTGACGTTCGCTGCGGTCGGTGATGCTCATTGCGTGATCGACCATTTTTTGTACCGAGCGTCCATACTCGGGTAGGGGCAGTTTCTTTTGTTTGGTGTTATATTCCATCATAGCTGTATGGCTTTTTTATATTCTTGTCAGATTAGTTTCTTGGGCTTTGTGGCTATAAAATCCTTCAGATAGAAGGGCTCAAAATAGGCAATATCCTCGAATCGTTCTTCGAGGAAGGCTCTCTCGGCAAGAGGCATCATCCACTTTGCCAACGGGTTGCGGTGGCTGTCCATAAAATGAGCATTGGGGTGGGTGATTATCTCTTTGCATTTTGCAGCTCCGCCTCCGAAGAAATATACCGGTGCACGGTCGAGATACTCGGAAAAGCTCTCGGCATCTACCACTATTGCGCTTGTGGTCATTACTACGCCTAATGCGCGGTCGTAAATAGTTGTATAAACCTCGTTGCGTCGGGCGTCTATCATTGGGCAGAAGAGTGCATCGTCGGGTATTTCGTCGTTGAATAATAGGGGGACGCTCATAATGGCAGTTGTGGGCAGGGCTATCAGTGGCAGATTGCGCCCGTAGCACACACCCTTTGCTGTTGACGATGCTATGCGCAGGCTGGTGTATGAGCCGGGGCCGCAACTAAGGGCGACGGCCTCTATTGTGCGTCGGCGGTCGTCGGCATAGGCTATGGCTTCCTCTACAAATGGGGCAAGAATTTTTGCGTGGGAGCGCTCTTCGCTGTTTCTCTTTTCAAAAAATACCTCGCCATCCTCGCTCAGTGCCACTGAACAAATATCGGTCGAAGCTTCAATATTTAGTATAACTGCCATAATCTTGATTTTACTGTTTTTTGCTTTTATGCGTAAAATTGCTTCGTTATAGAATCCTGCAAAAATCTTTGCAGGATTCGCACTTGAGCGCAAAATTACAAATTAAAACTTAACTATTATAATAAATAATATTTTTTAATAAAGTGTAAGTGCCGAAAATGTATAATAGTCGCAATTTTGCTGCTTGCGTGCCCTCTTATGTCGATGTTTTTACAATATTGGCCTTGCTGCCGATATACTTTTGCACTCGCTTAAAAAATATTCAAGCAGTGCTTGATATTTCTTGCTCGTTTATTTGTATATTCGCGGCATAAATAAAAATAGTTATGATATATTCAATGACCGGCTACGGCAAGGCTGTAGCACTGTTTCAAGATAAGAAAATTTGTGCCGAGGTGCGCTCGCTCAATGGAAAGTCTATGGACTTAAGTACACGTATAGCACCTCAATTCAAGGCGCACGAAATGGAGATAAGGGCAATGCTTACGAGCAGGCTCGAACGAGGTAAGGTCGATTTTTCGCTCTATATTGAGCAGGGCGAGAGAGTAGATACTCCATCTATAAATATTGCAGTTATGCAATCCTATGCCCAGCAGTTGCAAGCGGCATCCGAGGCCACCGGAGTTGCAATGCCCGCCAATCTTATGGAGACGCTTCTGCGCCTGCCCGATGTGGTTGCCCGCAAAGAGGTCTATGAGGTGTCGGACGAGGAGTGGATTGTTGTTCGTGAGATAGTCGAGCGTGCCATTGACGAGCTTATGGATTTTCGTCGTCAAGAGGGTGAGGCTTTGTCAAATAAATTCAAAGCAAATGTAGAGCGCATCGGTGCGTTGTTGCTATCGGTCGAGCCTTATGAAAAAGGGCGCGTCGAGAAGATACGTGCCCGCATAGTCGATAATCTGCAAAAACTGGTGGGCGTCGATTACGATAACAATCGCCTTGAGCAGGAGCTTATCTATTATATAGAAAAACTCGATATAAACGAGGAAAAACAGCGTCTGACGAATCATCTGAAATACTTTGTCGAGATTATGGAAGGCTCGATAGGACAGGGTAAAAAATTGGGCTTTATTGCACAAGAAATGGGGCGCGAGATAAACACTCTGGGCAGCAAAAGTAATAATGCCGAGATGCAGAATATTGTTGTAATGATGAAAGACGAGCTTGAACAAATTAAAGAGCAAGTGCTTAATGTGATGTAAGAAAATATTATCAAAATATATATAAAGGCAGAGACTATTATGGCTAAGGGTAAACTTGTGATTTTTTCGGCACCATCGGGCTCGGGAAAATCGACGCTTGTGAATTTCTTGATGGAGCAGGGCTTGTCGTTCGGCTTTTCGGTGTCAGCGACCAGCCGTCCGCCACGCGGGGTCGAGAAAAATGGTGTAGAGTATTTCTTTTTTACGCCCGAAGAGTTTTGCGCCAAAATCGCTGCGGGTGAATTTGTAGAGTACGAAGAGGTTTATCCCGGACGTTTCTACGGCACGCTGAAATCTCAGGTCGAGGAGCAACTCGAAAGGCAGAATATTCTGTTTGATGTTGACGTTGTGGGCGGATGTAATCTGAAAAAATATTATGCCGACCGCGCACTCTTTATATTTGTGCAGGCGCCCTCGATAGAGGTTCTGCGCCAACGTCTTATGGGGCGTGGAGACACCTCGCCCGAGGAGATTGAGAAACGCCTCTCGAAGGCTGCCGAGGAGATGACCTACGCTCAATATGCCGACGAGGTTATAATAAATGATAAACTCGACGATGCTAAGCGTCAGCTGCTTTCAATTGTAAAGGATTTTCTTGCAAAATAAAATTTTTAATACCTCTGTGGCTCAGAATGAAAAAAATAAGAACGGTGGTGTTCGGCGGTAGTTTCGACCCTATACATATTGGGCATACGGCGCTTGCGCAGGCTGTACTGCTGAACAATCTTGCCGATGAGGTGTGGTTTATGGTCTCTCCGCTTAATCCGCACAAGCAAGGTCTCGGGCTTGCGCCCGAGGCTCAACGGCTTGCTATGGTGCAGCTTGCCATTGAGAGTGAACCGCGTTTCAAGGCTTGCGACTTTGAATTTTCGCTCCCTCGTCCCTCTTATACATTAAATACCCTCAGAGCACTTGATGCTGCCTACCCCGATAGGCAGTTTATGCTGCTTATAGGAGCCGATAATTGGGAAAAATTCGACCGTTGGTATTGTGGCGACAAAATTCTTGAGAACTACCCTGTTATAGTTTATCCGCGCGATAATGAGCAGATGCCGCCGCTACCGCCGGGGGTAACGTGGCTCTTGTCGCCTCTTTACGATATTAGCTCGACACAGGTGCGGCGTATGGTTGCTTCGGGCGACGACTTTAAGCAATACGTCTCTCCCGCTGTGGCCCATTATATAATAACAAATAAATTGTATAAAGAGAAATGAAAAAGAATATTTTTACCACCTTTCTAATGCTCATTTTGGCAATTGCAGTGCGTGCGCAGAGTACAGTTGCAATGTATCCCGAAATGAGCGATATTCTGCAACAGGTGTTTTGCGACTACGTCTCGGCCGAGGCCGAGACAAAATATATGTCGAGCCGACACGGACAGTATGTGGGGCAACTCATTGATAATGTGATTTATGGCTGGGGCTATTATCTCACCGATGAGGATGCGCAGATGTTTGGGCAATTCCGTAACGGCAAGCATATTTTCGGAATAACAATGCTCAATGATGTGGCTCGTGTGGGCGCCGAAGAGCATTTTGTCGAGTATGACCTATCGACAGGAAAAATTGTTCGTATGCACAATGTCGAGGGTGATGTGAAATTAAGTTATCCGTATGCAGATGACGAGGAGCAAAAATCGCCCTATGCTTTCCTGAAAATTAAATACTCTAATGGCGATGTTTATTATGGCGAAACACTCGGCGGTCGCCGCCACGGCTACGGTATCTATTATTGGACAACGGGTGATTTCTGGTACGGGAAATATGTTGATGGCTACCGTCAGGGTTACGGTGCACTTTTCAAGACCGACCATAAAGTGTTTTTTGGAAAATGGATAGGCGATAGAAAGGTCGAGTGATAAAATTATTGACGCTTACTCGCCTGCGGGCATAATACATTTTGACAGTCTGACATAGTCGGGCTGTCATTATTTTTAACCATAGGCCTAAAAGTGTGAGTTAAGCGGCCTATTTCAGTGATATTTTTAACAGTATTTTAGATACGGTGTGGCCTTTTGCCGTTTTTTTTTATAAAAAATGCGATTATTTTGGAAAAATAATAGGAAAATACAACATTCTTTGTAATTTTGTAATTCTCGAAAATATATAAGGATAAAATTTTGTAATTATGATAGCAGTATTAAAAAATGGAGTTACAAAAACTCAGCGCGATAATCTTGTAAAATGGTTAGAATCGCAAAATGTCAAAGTACATATCTCTGAGGGCGAGGTACAGACGGTGCTGGGCCTCATTGGTGATACAAGTAAAATTGATATAGACCTTCTTGCGGGCCTCGAAATTATTGCAAATGTTACACGTATAAGCGAGCCGTTCAAGAGTGCCAACCGTCGCTTCCACCCCGATGATACAGTAATTGAAGTGGGGCAAGGTGAGAATAAAGTGAAGATAGGCGGTGGAAACTTCTGTATAATGGCAGGTCCCTGTTCTGTAGAGTCCGAGGAGCAGATTCTATCTGTTGCGCAGTCGGTAAAAGCCTCGGGAGCCAATATGTTGCGCGGCGGAGCTTTTAAGCCCCGTACCTCGCCCTACGACTTTCAGGGGCTGCGTGCCGAGGGTCTGCAACTGCTCATCAAGGCGCGTGAAGCAACAGGTCTGCCCTTTGTAACGGAGATTATGAGCGCCTCGCACCTCGACCTCTTTGCCGACGTTGATATTATTCAGGTGGGCGCACGCAATATGCAGAATTTTGAGCTTCTTAAAGAACTCGGTCGCAGCGATAAGCCTATTTTGCTTAAGCGAGGAATGTCGGCAACGCTCAAGGAACTTCTTATGAGCGCCGAGTATATAATGTCCGAGGGTAACGAAAATGTGATTCTGTGCGAGCGCGGAATACGCAGCTACGACAACTACACACGTAATGTGCTCGACCTTGCAGCAGTGCCTGTGTTGCGCGGCCTCACCCATTTGCCAATAATTGTTGACCCCAGCCACGCAACAGGCGTTTCGCGTCTTGTGCGCCCTATGGCTTGTGCTGCAACAGCTGCCGGTGCCGACGGATTGATAATAGAGGTTCACAACGACCCTGTACACGCCTTGTGCGACGGTGCACAGTCGCTCACACCCGAGCAATTTGCCGACGTTGCAAGATGTGTTAATGAGATTCGCAGTATAATACATTGATATAAAGACGCTTAAGAAATGAAGATAGGAGTAGTGGGGCTGGGACTGATAGGTGGTTCGGCGGCAAAGGCTTTTAAAGCCTCGGGTGCAACTGTGTATGGCTATGATATAAACAGTACCATAGTGGGATATGCTGCCCTTGATGGAACAATAGATGCCGAGTTGACTGATGAAAAAACAGCCTGCTGCGACCTGCTTCTGCTCACGGCAACGCCACAGGCTGTGGTGGACTACCTCGTCGCGAATGCCTCGAAAATACTCTCTTCGACCCTTGTTGTCGATTTTTGCGGAACAAAGAAGATGGTGTGCGAGGCTGGATTCGGGCTTGCACGAAAGTGTGGCTTTACGTTCGTTGGTGCACATCCTATGGCAGGCCTGCAATATTCGGGATATAAATATTCGCGTGCCAATCTGTTCTCGGGAGCTTCGCTTATAGTGGTTCCGCCCGTGCACGATGATATTGTCCTTTTAGACAGAGTAAAAAGCCTTCTCGCCCCCCTACAATTTAAAAAATATGTGATAACGACCGCCGAGTTTCACGACAGGATGATAGCCTATACGTCGCAAATGTGCCACGTAGTATCAAATGCCTTTGTAAAGAGCCCCTCGGCGCAGTATCATCGTGGGTACAGTGCAGGCAGTTTCCGCGACCTTACCCGTGTGGCTCGCCTTAACGAGGCAATGTGGACTGAGCTTTTCCTTGAGAACCGAGAGAATCTTTTAAGTGAGATAGACCACCTTATGGCCTCGTTGTCCGAGTATCGCAAAGCTATTGCCGATGGCAACGCCGAGGCTCTGCACGCTCTTTTGCACGAGGGCTGTGTGGCTAAGGAAGGAACTGAAAAATAGAATAAGATAACTATGCTACCCTATACAACTATACACGTCGATGCGTCGCGCTGCTACGATATTTACATAGGGCGCGGTATTTTGTCGCAGATAGGCGACTTCCTACGTCCGTTATTGGGTGATTGTCGCGTTGCAGTGCTCACCGACGCAACGGTCGATGACCTTTACGGCGACCGACTGATTGATACGTTGAGCGTGGCAGGCTACGCTGCCAATAAATTTGTGGTACCCGCAGGCGAGGCTTCGAAATGTGCCGATAATCTGTTGGAATTTTTGAATTTTCTTGCCGATTGCAAGCTCACACGCAGCGACGCTGTGATTGCTTTTGGTGGTGGAGTGGTTGGTGATATGGCCGGTCTCTCGGCGGCTCTCTATCTGAGGGGCGTAAAATATGTACAGATTCCAACGACGCTTTTAGCTGCGGTCGATAGCTCGGTGGGTGGAAAAACAGCCATTGATATTCCTGCCGGAAAGAATCTTGTGGGTGCTTTTTATCAGCCGGTAATGGTCTGTTGCGATACGGAACTGATGGACACACTCGCGCCCGAGGTCTATCGCGACGGATGTGCCGAGGTTATAAAATATGGAGTAATACTCGACAAAAATCTATATGATAAACTGCAACAGCCACCGTTCGACCGCGACAGCGTGGTGGCACGCTGTGTCGAGATTAAGCGCGACGTTGTACAAAAAGATGAGTTTGATAACGGACTGCGCGGGTTATTGAATTTCGGGCACACATTCGGACACGCAATAGAGAAGATGAGTAATTTTGGAGTGTCGCACGGCTCGGCAGTGGCCAAGGGAATGGTGATTGCAGCGCGTATAGCTCCTTTGTGCGGTCTATGCAATGTGTCCGACGAAATTTCGGCACTGCTTCAGCGCTACGGATTCGACCTTTCGTGCCCATATAGTGCCGATGAACTTTTTGATGCTATCCTATCCGATAAAAAGCGTCGCGGCGGTAATATAACAGTGGTGCTTCCCGAGGCAATAGGTAATTGTAACCTTGTAACGCTTACAGTTGAGGAGTTGCACAGTAAATTGAAACAGATATTAGGTTAAAAACAATGGACATAAAAGTCGGTGGAACATTATCGGGCACAATAGTGCCGCCGCCCTCAAAGTCGCAGGCTCATCGTCTGCTCATCTGTGCGGCATTGGCAACAGAGCCTTGTACAATTGAGTGCAGTGCTCTGAACGATGATATTGTGGCCACAATGAATTGTCTGAATGCTCTTGGAGCAGATATAAAGTATAACGACGGTCGTTTCTGTGTTGTCCCCATAAAACTGCGCAAAGGGGCAACGCTCGATTGTGGCGAGAGCGGCTCGACGCTACGCTTCCTCTTGTCGGTGGCAGCCGCTCTTGGTGCTGATGCTGCTTTTGTAGGTAGGGGCAAGCTGCCTCAACGTCCCAATGGTGCTTTGTGCGATGCTCTTGCACAGCACGGAATTGTGTTCGAGAAGCAGGCAACCGACGCCGAGCTTCCTTTGTTGTGTCGCGGTAGTTTATCGGGCGGCGATTATACGCTTGCCGGAAATATCTCGTCGCAGTATCTTACAGGGCTGCTTTTTGCCCTGCCTCTGCTCAAGGAGGATAGTAGAATAGAGATTACCGGGGGGCTTACAAGTGCCTCGTATGTAAATATGACGCTCGATGCTGTGCGTCTCGCAGGAATATCTGTGAAAAACAGTGCAAATATATATAATATTAAGGGTGGGCAACAGTATCGACTGCCCGGGACAACAACGGTCGAGGGCGATTGGTCGGCCGCGGCATTTTGGCTGGTGGCAGGCGTGATAGGTTCGCGTCCGATAGCGTTGCAAGGGATGAATGGCAGCTCGTTACAGGGCGACCGTTACATAATTGAACATCTGCGTCTGATGGGGGCTCTTATCGAGGAGCGCGAAGATTGCATTATTGCACACCCCTCGCAACTCTTTGGCGCTGCTCTCGATTGTGCCGATACTCCCGACCTTGTGCCTATACTTGCTGTTGCAGCAGCTGCAGCCTCGGGTGAGACGCAATTTTATAATGTAGGGCGTCTGCGTTATAAAGAGAGCGACCGTCTGGCAGCAATGCAGCGTACGCTCGCTTCGTTTGGTGTCTCATCGACAGTGGGCGAGGATACATTCTCTGTTCGTGGCAGCAAGCCACAGGCCATCTGCGCCGTCGATAGCTTCGGCGACCACCGCATAGCAATGTCCGCAGCAATATTATCGACTATTGCCGATGGCGAGGCCACAATACTCGGCGCCGAGTGTGTGGCAAAGTCCTATCCGCACTTTTTCGACCATTTTGCGGCTCTTGGAGGCAAGATATATAAATGATTATTAACCGAAAAAATATAACAATGGATTTAGAAGTATTGCGCAAACAGATAGATGAGATAGATACCGAAATGTGCGACCTTTTTGCACAACGTATGAAAGTCGTTACCGACATTGCGCGTTACAAGAAGGATAATAATATGGTAGTTTATCACCCCTCACGTGCACGTAACGTGCTACACAATGTGTCGAAGCGCTTAGGCCCCGAGTTTGAGGGCTACGGCCGCACGCTCTATCACACGATTTTCGACCTTAGCGAGTCGTATCAGACACGTGTCCTTGCCGAGAATACCGACTTTTTCAATAAGATAAAGGCTGTTACTTCTGTGCCCCCCGCACCCTTTCCCAAGCGAGCGTCTGTGGCCTGTGCAGGCTGTGAAGGTTCGTATGCCCATCTGGCGGCCGAGCGTCTGCTCGACCTGCCCGAGATTATGTATATGAGTAATTTTGAGGGTGTTTTTAAGGCAGTCAGCAGTGGGTTGTGCCGCTTAGGAGTGCTTCCTATTGAAAATTCAATTGCAGGCTCGGTAAATGCCATCTACGACCTGCTCTCCGAGTACAATGTGAGCATCGTACGCAGTGTGCGTCTCAAGGTCGATCACTCATTGCTTGTGCATCCGGGAACGAAACTTGAGGATATTCGCGAGATTTATTCGCATCAGCAGGCGATCAGTCAGTGTTCCGAGTTTCTATCGACCCTGAAGAATGTGCGCATAATACCGGTCGAGAATACAGCCGAGGCTGCACGTATGATTGCGCAGTCGGGCGACCGCACAAAAGCCTCACTCTCGTCGCGCCTGTGTGCCGAACTTTACCATCTGCAACCGCTAAAGACCGCTGTGCAGAATCGTGATAATAATTATACACGCTTCATTTGCATCTCGTCCGAGCCGCAAATTTACTCGGGTGCCGACCGCACAAGTATTATGATGGTTATTCCCAATCGTCCCGGTACGCTCTTCCGCATAATGTCGCGCCTCAACGCAACAGGCGTCAATCTTGTGAAACTCGAAAGCCGTCATATTCCCGAGCGCGAATTTGAGTATCGTTTCTATTTCGATATTGAGGCCTCGGTGTATAGCGAAGAGTTTCTCTCGCTTATGTGCGAGCTTAACGAGTGTGGCGAGCAGTTTAAATACTTCGGTACATACGCCGAGATTATATAACCCTATAAGATAACAATTTACCAAACAACTATAATTGTCGAACACAAAAAACGAACGCCTATGAAAAAGATTCTTGTCATCAATGGTCCTAACATAAATATGCTGGGGCTGCGCGAACCATCACTTTATGGTGCACACAACTATGCAGCACTTAAAGAGTGTATCTGTGAGAGTGCTGCCGAGGCCGGTCTGCAAGTTGAACTTTTTCAGTCTAACCACGAGGGAACGATAGTAGATGCCATACAGGCTGCTTATGGTCGTTTCGATGCAATCCTCATAAATCCGGCTGCATACACCCACACAAGCGTCGCTATTCTCGACGCGCTTAAGGCTGTGGCGCTTCCGACGGTCGAGGTTCATCTTACCGATATTTCCTCGCGCGAGGAATTCCGCAGATTTTCGTACGTATCGCTGTATGCCGAGAAGGTAATCTGTGGAAAAGGCTTCGATGGCTATCGTGAAGGGCTTCATTATTTAGCTAACACCTTGTGATAATCTATAATCTTATGTAGCCCGTTTTTTATACGGGCTGCTTTTTTGTTATACAAATACTATGCACATATATTCTACCGCTTCGGTAAAAGAGATTGATAAACTGACAATGCAGTACGAGCCAATCTCCTCGTATAACCTTATGGAGAGGGCGGCGGCAGCACTTACCGATGCTCTCCTGCTCGATTATGGCTGGTGTCGGCACTTTATGGTATTTGTCGGTGCAGGAAACAATGGTGGCGACGGACTTGTGATGGCACGTCGTCTGCTTGAACGTGGCTGTGCGGTAGATGTGTGGATGGTTACACGCGAGCATCTCTCGCCCGACTGCTCAACTGCACTCGATAGACTGCTCGATGCTTTTCCATCGTGCAGGGTGCGCTTGACGACCGATAATAAAGAGCCTGTTGTGCACGGGGATACTGTTGTTGTAGATGCCCTCTTTGGCAGTGGACTTAACCGAGCATTGAGTGGCGAGTGGGAAAGGGTGGTGAGGATTATAAATACTCTTCCTTGCTCAAAAGTGGCCGTAGATATTCCATCGGGACTTATGGGCGAGGATAATGGCCCTGTCTCGCCCGATGCAGCCATTGTACACGCCGATACGACATTGACGTTGCAGTTTCCCAAATTATCTATGCTTTTCGACGAGAATAAAAAATTCGTCGGGCGTTTGCGCGTGGTTGATATTGGCTTGAGCCTCAAGGCGATGCACGAGGTGTCTGCTATTGCTCACACGATAGATGCGGCCGAGGCTCGGGCGCTTGTGCAACCGCGTTGTCCGATAGCGCATAAAGGTAATTTTGGCCGTGCTCTGCTCGTGGCAGGCTCGCGAGGAATGGCCGGTGCTTCAGTGCTTGCAGCGCGTGCGGCGATGCGCTCGGGATTAGGGCTGTTGACCGTACATCTGCCTGCCTGCAATAATACAGTTGTGCAGACGGCTGTACCCGAGGCAATGACAAGCATCGACGAGAATGAGTACTATTTTTCGGTCTCTCCCGATGCCGCGCGTTACACGGCCGTTGCTGTGGGGCCGGGGCTTGGACGTTGCGAGGCTACTGCGGCTGCCTTGCACACGCTCATTGAGAATTCTCAAGCGCCGATGGTGATAGACGCCGATGCTCTTAATATCCTTGCCGACAATCCCGAGTGGTTCGAGCGTGTGCCTCGGGGCAGTGTAATTACTCCTCATCGAGGCGAGTTTGCGCGTCTTGTGGGCTCGACTACAAATAGTTACGAGGCGCTTATGCGTGCACGGGAATTTGCTATGCGATATAAGATGTGTGTGGTTCTTAAAGGTGCATATACAATAATTGCGAACAGCGATGGAAACTACTGTATAAATACTTTTGGCAATGCCGGGATGGCGACAGGAGGCAGTGGCGATGCGCTCACAGGGGTGATTCTTGCACTTTTGGCACGCGGATACAGCGCCTACGATGCAGCCCGTCTGGCTGTGTATGTACACTCGGTAGCCGGTGATGAGGCTGCTGCACGTGTGGGGCAAACGTCGCTTGTGGCAAGCGATATTATTGATGCGTTGCCTGTTGTGTGGTGCAGTATCGAGAATGTTTGTGAAAAATAGATAGTTGTATGTTAAGTATAAGACAGATTTTAAGAGATTGGTCGCTCCCCATTGCGATGCTTGCAGGTGTATTTATCTATTTTGCCTATGTGAGCATCCCGCTCTTCGATGCGACGCACAAAGCGGCTGCCAATGTGGTGGCACTGCTGCAACCGTTGCTTATTTTCCTAATGCTCTTTATTACCTTCTGTAAGGTACGTATCAGCGAGCTTCGCATCAGACGTTGGCATTTGTGGCTGCTTGCTTTTCAGATTCTCTCGTTCATACTCCTTGCCTTGGCAGTGGCTTTTCTCTCTTTGTCGGATGCAGCACGCGTTGTTCTTGAGGCGGCGATGCTGTGTCTGCTTTGCCCCACCGCAACGGCTGCTGCAGTAATTACTGCAAAATTAGGGGGTAGCGCAGCCTCTCTTATTTCCTACACGATGGCTGTAAATATCTCGGTGGCAATTGTTGCACCGTTTTTCCTCACACTTATTCATCCTGTGGCCGATGGTTCTTTTCTTTCATCGTTTCTGTTAATATCGGGTAAAGTGTTTCCACTGTTGCTTGCGCCTCTGCTTTTGGCCGAGGCTGTACGCCGCTTTGCACCATCGCTACACAGCTATATTTTGCAAAAAGGTCGCAACTGGCCATTTTATCTGTGGTTGGTGGCCTTGTCGCTTGCAATAGCTGTTACTACACGTGCAATTGTACATACGCATTTGCCAATGTATGTAATGGGCGCTATTGCCATTGTTTCGTTTGTTTGTTGCGTGCTGCAATTCCTTGTGGGGCGCGTGGTTGCGAGTTATTATGGCGAGACGGTAACAGGTGGGCAGGCATTGGGACAGAAGAATACAGTGTTTGCAATATGGTTGGCCTATACTTTTCTGACACCTGTTACAGCCATTGCCGGTGGATTCTATAGTCTTTGGCACAACATTGTAAATACGTGGCAGTTGTATAGGTGCAATCATAAATAAATTATTTGTAATTTTTCTTTGATATTTTATGGAACTGAATTTTTCGGGCATACTCATTGGTGTTGCAACTTTTCTTGTGATAGGTCTTTTTCATCCGTTGGTCATTAAGGCCGAGTATTATATCGGTGTCAGAAGCTGGTGGCTTTTTCTTCTTTTGGGGATAGTATCGGCTGTTGTATCATTGTTGGTCGATAATCTTATTCTCTCTATTTTGTTGGGAGTGGTGGCTTTTTCCTCTTTTTGGAGCATCGGCGAGGTGTTTGAACAAAAGAAGAGGGTCGAGAAAGGGTGGTTTCCCGCCAACCCAAAAAGAAAGAAAAACTGATTCATTATGGTGCGCACCTATGCAAAATGACTTTACACGGCCTTATGTATTGCGGGCTGTGTAATAATTAGTTTGTGTACCACCTGAAGCTCTTTAATCTGCACCCTTGTTTTCTAAGGGCTTTTAAAACAATTACTCCCCAAAGTTTTAAATGAAACTTTGGGGAGTAATTGTTTATAATCTATCAGCGAGCTTATTTCACTTTCATACTTGCCTTGACAAGATATACAATCAGTAACAGGTAGGCAACAAGCGCAAGAGCCTCGCTCAAAGGATTGGCCAACCAAGCATCGTTCACCAAATTGATTCCACCGAAACGCATCGCAGCGCTTACAACGCCCATAAGAGCACCGCCGGCAATAAATCCCGATGCAAGCAGTGTGCCTTTTTCGCCTCGTTCGCTGTTAAGTTTAGCATCGTTGCTACGGCTGGTTACGTACCAGTTTATAGCACCGCCAACCAAAAGAGGGAGGTTGAGCTCAAGAGGTATAAACATACCCAGCGCAAAAGCAAGAGCGGGGATATTAAAGTAGGTAAGCACCAATGCAAGCGCGGCTCCAATGCCATAGAGTAACCAAGGAGCACCTACACCGTTCATCAGAGGGTCGATGACAGCAGCCATAGCGTTAGCCTGAGGCGCAGCCAATGCTCCGCTTGTAAAGCCGTAGGTCTTGTTCAGAATCATAATGACACCGCCCACTGTTGCAGCCGATACAAGTGTTCCCAAGAATTTCCACGTCTGTTGCTTTGCAGGTGTCGAACCCAACCAATAACCAATTTTAAGGTCGGTGATGAAACCGCCTGCCATCGAGAGTGCAGTACACACAACACCGCCCATTACAAGCGCTGCTACCATTCCTGTTGCTCCCTTCAGGCCCACGGCAACCATTACAACCGATGCAAGAATAAGTGTCATCAGTGTCATACCCGATACAGGGTTAGTGCCGACGATGGCAATTGCGTTGGCAGCCACGGTTGTAAAGAGGAACGATATTATGGCAACCAGCAAGATGGCTACAATACTATGCAGTACATTCCCCTGCATAACATCGAAATAGAAGAACAGAAGCACAAGCAGCAGGGTGAATATCGAGCCGAATGCAATAATCTTCATAGAAAGGTCGCGTTGTGTGCGCTTAACCTTATTCTCCGACTTTTTACCACCCATCTCACGAGCTGCAAGTCCCACGGCGCTCTTTATTATGCCCCACGACCTGAAAATACCTATAATTCCGGCCATTGCAATTCCACCGATACCAATGCTCTTGGCATACTCTTTGAAAATCTGCTCGGGCGACATTTGCGAGATTGTTTCGGTGATTGAGGGATTCCAAGCATTCAGAACCTCGTCGCCGAAGAAAAGGTTCATTCCCGGTACTATGAGCAACCACACTGCAAGCGAGCCGGCGCATATAATGGCAGCGTATTTAAGGCCGATAATGTAGCCCAATCCAAGAACAGCGGCTCCGGTGTTTATCTTCAGTACCACTTTTGCCTTGTCGGCGAGTGTCTCGCCCCAAGCACAAACGCGTGTTGTGAAATTCTCGTTCCACCAACCGAATGTGGCTACAATAAAGTCGTACAATCCACCCACAACGCCTGCAATGAGCAAAGGCTTAGCCTGTGAACCGCCTTTTTCGCCCGATACAAGCACCTGTGTACTAGCGGTGGCCTCGGGGAAGGGATACTTGCCGTGCTTGTCGCTGACAAAATATTTGCGGAAGGGGATAAGGAACAGAATGCCAAGCACGCCGCCTAAGAGCGAGCTTATGAACATCTGCATAAAATTAACTGTCATCTCGGGGTATTTGCTCTGTAGAATGTATAGCGCGGGCAGGGTGAATATTGCACCGGCTACAATCACTCCCGAGCATGCGCCGATAGACTGTATAATTACATTCTCGCCCAGTGCGCCTTTACGCTTGGCTGCACCCGACACGCCAACGGCGATAATGGCAATGGGAATTGCAGCCTCGAACACTTGTCCTACTTTCAGACCCAGATAGGCTGCTGCGGCCGAGAACAGCACGGCCATTGCTATTCCCCAAGATACCGACCACAGGTTCACCTCGGGATACTCTTTGTCGGGCGACATCAGAGGGGTATATTCTTCGCCCTCTTTTAGCGGGCGGAACGCATTTTCGGGCAGTCCCGCCTGTTTCTCATTTTCTTGTTTCATATTATCTGTTTTTTTTCTTTTTTTTGTGTTCGATTGCAAAGGTACAATTTTTTTACAAGCAGTTTGAATTTATATCGCCGAGTTTTTTATAATACGGCGAATATATAATAAGAATCGAGGAGTTCCGCTTTATAGCGGAACTCCTCGATTCTTATTTAGAGTTTTTTTACAAGCATTTTGCGCTTTGCGCCTAACTGTTTGGCGTTCGGCAATGCTTGAATAAGCAAGCTTTTCAATCATTGCTCTCACTTAA
>CAYYEL010000026.1:0-25980 GCA_964470845.1 uncultured Bacteroidaceae bacterium
CGTAGCACACTACGACCTACGCTTCGTAAAGCCGTTAGACACAGAAATGTTACACTCGATAGGTAAAAAATTCAAGAACATAATTACCGTAGAAGACGGTTCAATATCGGGCGGTGCAGGCTCGGCAATAACCGAGTTTATGGCAGCAAACAAATACACCCCCACAATACGTTGTATAGGAATCCCCGACAACTTTGTCGAGCACGGAACCCCCGAACAATTATACAAAATATGCAATATGGACAAGGCAGCCGTTCTTGATGCCATAATGCAAATGAAAAAATAAAAGGCTATGAAAATAGTTATTGCAGGTGCCGGCGCAGTGGGCACACACCTTGCCAAGATGCTGTCCGAGGAACACGAGAATGTCGTTCTTATGGACGAGCAAGAGGAGCGCCTCGGAAAAATGGAGTCGATGTTCGACCTCAAAGCATTGGTTGGTTCACCCGTGCGAATAGGCGACCTTGTAGCCGCAGGCACCGACAAGACCGACCTTTTTGTGGCCGTAACGCCCGAAGAGAGCGTCAACATAACCGCCTGCATATTAGCACACTATCTTGGTGCAAAAAAGACCATTGCCCGCATCGACAACTACGAATATCTTCAGCCCAAGCACCGCGAATATTTTAAGTCGTTAGGAGTAAATTCACTCATCTACCCCGAACAGCTTGCAGCCGAGGAGATTACAACAGGCATAAAATACAGTTGGATGCGCCAGATGCTTGAGTTTGGCAACGGCGCGTTGGTGATGATAGGCGTAAAGATAAGAGCCAACTCCTCACTGTTGAATATCCCCTTCCGCGAGCTTGCCCGCGACATTCCCTACCATATAGTAGCCATCCAACGTGGCGACATTACCATAATTCCGCGTGGAGGCGACATATTGGAAGCCGACGACCTTGTCTGCTTTATGACGACCAAGGAGCAAATATCACACGTGCGCAAGATATGCGGAAAAGAACAATATGCTGAGGTGCGCAGCATCATAATAATGGGTGGCGGACGAATAGCAGTGCGCACGGCCAACCTTGTCCCCGACGACATAAGCGTCAAGATAATAGAGAGTGATATGGCGCGTTGCCGCAGGCTCATCGAGCTTGTCGATGACCGTGTGATGATAATCAACGGCGATGCACGCGACCCCGAGCTTCTATTGAGCGAGGGCATACAGCACACCGACGCCTTTATCGCGCTTGGCGACAACTCCGAGACAAACATTCTTGCCTGCCTCTCGGCCAAGCGAGCCGGTGTCTCACGTACAATTGCCGAAATTGAGACCATCGACTATATCTCTATGGCCGAGAGTATGGATATTGGTTCGGTGATTAACAAAAAGAAGTTGGCGGCAAGCACAATATTCCAGATGATGCTAAAGACCGACGTTTCAAGCGTAAAATGCCTCACATTCATTCAAGCCGTCGTTGTCGAGTTTCCCGTGCGCGAGGGCGCCGCAATAACACGTAAGCCGGTAAAAGACTTAGGATTGCCCGACGGAGCAAATATCGGTGGCCTCATACGCAACGGTGAGGGTCTAAGAGTGAGTGGTAACACTATGATTCAAGCCGAAGATCACGTAATAATCTTCTGCCTCGAAAAGGTATTGAAAAAACTTGAAAAATACTTCAACTGATGTTTCATCCCAAAGTAATATTGCGCATCATAGGCCTGCTGCTTCAGCTCGAAGCACTGTTTCTTGCCTGCTGTTTAGGCCTGTCGCTCTACTTGAAAGAGGAGGGGATGCTCGGCGCCTATATATACACATTGGTTGCGCTTGTGAGCAGTGGACTTTTACTCACTTACATAGGCTACAACAAAGAGCGAAATATATCGCGCAAGGATGGTTATATTGTTGTAACGCTCTGTTGGGTGGTTTTTTCGTTATTTGGTGCGATACCTTATTATATAAGCGGCTATCTGCCGACAATCACGGATGCCTTTTTTGAGACTATGGCCGGGTTCACAACCACCGGCGCATCGGTGGTGGGCAACATCGACGAGCTTCCGCGCAGCCTTGTCTTTTGGCGCATTATGACACAGTGGATAGGCGGCTTGGGAATTGTGTTCTTTACTGTCGCCGTACTGCCCATATTCGGCCTTGGCGACCTGCATCTGTTCGCAGCCGAGACTATCGGCATTGCACGTGCAAAACTACATCCGCGCATTTCGGTTACTGCACGATGGATTCTCACCATATACGTCTGTCTGACGATTATCGAGGCTGTGTGTCTTAGGATAGCCGGGATGAGTAATTTCGATGCATTGTGCCACGCAATGTCAACAATGTCAACAGGCGGAATTTCGACCAACAGCGGAGGTATTGCAGCCTTTAATTCTCCTGCCATCGAATATATCATAATTACTTTTATGATTATGGGCGGAACGAGTTTCTCGTTGCTCTATTTGGCCATTTTTAAGGCTCGCCCGGGCGAGCTTTTCCGCGATGCGGAGTTTAAATCTTACATTACGTTTATAGGGATATTTACAACAATCATCTGTTTGGGACTTTATACCACTGAGAGTATGAGTGCCGAGGGGACATTCCGCACCGCACTGTTTCAGGTTACGTCGGTAATCACCACCACGGGATTCTCAATCACCGACTACTCGCAGTGGTCGCCCGTGCTGTGGTTCATCCTCAGCGGTGCAATGTTCATAGGTGCTTGTTCGGGCTCGACAACAGGAGCAATGAAGAGTATTCGTGTGGCTATTCTTGGGCGTGTAATGAACAATGAGTTTAAGCGCATCGTTCATCCCAATGCCATAATCCCCGTGAGATTGGGACGCAAAATTGTTTCGGAGCAGATTCAATCGGCCGTGCTTGCTTTTACTGTACTGTATGTAGGAATGGTGGTTGTTGGCATTATCATAAATATGTGTTTCGGGTTGAATCTTGTTGATGCTTACGGTCTTTCACTGTCGAGTGTCAGCAATGCAGGCCCCGGCATCGGCAGCTACACCTCGGCGGCAGCAATGGCAACGCTTCCCGATGCGCTCAAATGGTTCTACTGTTTTCAGATGCTTGTGGGACGTTTAGAGTTTTTTGCGGTGCTGTTGCTCTTTACACCGATATTCTGGAAAAGACAATAATAAACTGCTTGAATTTCTAAAAAAGGTTTTTCTTATACCGGAAAGCCACACTGCTCGCAATTTTTTCATATTCAAAAATACCTGCTTTCTTCTTTTTCTCGGTTACCGGAGGCCGACTACGCGCTCTGCAAAAAAACAGTTAAACAGTCTATTTTTGCCCTATAAAAAACTTAACGATGCAAATTTAAACAGTATCTTAAAAAGATTGCATATTCAGCCCTTTTTCTGTGTTTCGATATTTGCAAGAAGCTGCTCAATATCGCGCCTAATCCATTTATATGGAGTAGAATCCTTGTAGTTGGTATTCTTGCTGAGCATAAGCGCAACGTCGCACTGACTGTGCCTATACGACGATAATTCATTATTATATTGCTGACGGTGGCAGGCCAGACGCTGAATCTCGGTCTCGCGTTTATTGCGCAGATGGCGGCACACCGGCCCTAAAATGCGCAACACGACACTATCCATAATGTGATGTCCTTGGATATATAAATAGGTATCCTCGTCGATAATTTCCAAGCGTGCAAACTCTTTTTTAAGCGCCTCGTATTTTGGTAGAAGATGAGGAAAATTCTTCTCAAACAGTTGCAAATGATGATTCACGCGCAGGGCCAATTGCTTAAGAGAGTGCTCGGGATTGCCAATATTAAATGAGGTGATGCGCACAACCTCGCAGAAACGCTGCATACTCATCGTCTTTAGGTCGCGCATACGATAAAAGAGTATATTCCACAGAAACAGCGGATAACAGATGCGCGAATAGAGTTTCATATATGCTACAAAATCAAGCACATCATCGTCGTTCAGCGTGCTTTGCACACAGACGGCTTTAAGCCCGTCGGCATAACATTTCAGATTCTCTATGGCATAGGCGTATGTGTGCAGAATATAGTCGTTCTCGATAAGCTGACGCGAGGTAGATGTTGCACCTTGCAGAAGGTAGTCGTAATCACTATCTACACAGGCTATCATATTCTTTCCCACTCCCTTGCCCAACATATTCATCATCGCCTGCTTTTTACCCTTTGTAAGGCTTTTACGTGCAGGCAAGAGAACCTCGAAATGATATTTATCATTCTCGAATTCATCGAATATCGAACGCCAAAAGGATATATCATCGTAGCTCTCGACATAGGCTACAATGCGCAGCTTATTGCGTTTGGGCCTTAGGGCATTGGCAGCCTCGATAAAGCCCGAGTTCAGATAATCTGTGAGTTTTTTCATAGCCACCAACGATTGTTATCTATTTTACAATATCCTCTATCTCGGTAACAGCATCAATCCAACCGTCCATAATTATTGCAGGCGAGTGAGTGCACAGTATTATCTGCACGTTGGGATTAAGCGTACGTATAAGAGTAACGAGGCGCTGTTGCCACTCGATGTGCAACGAAATTTCGGGTTCGTCCATAAACAACACCCCGGGACGACACTCCATCACAAGCGCCGTGAGCAGAATCACGAGCAACTGTTTCTCGCCTGTTGACAGTATGTAGGGCGGCAGCAACTCGCCATATTGATTAAAAAATATCTCGTTACGGTCGCGCACAATAGTCTTGCCGGTAGCTGCAAAAAGGTCGTCGATAAGGTCTTGAAAAATTCTCTTGGGCTTTGTAAGTTCGGTGGCCAGACGCTGGTCGTCGGGATTGCCCGATGTGAGCAACGCAATTATTCTGTTACCTACATTCACCTGATAGTTAAGATAGCGCCTTTGCAGATGATAAAGTTGCCAATCGAGCTCGGTACGAATATCTGCACCCGATATTTTCTCGAAAATTTCACTGTTGAGCACAGGCCTATCGACACTGCTGATGTGTTCAAATGTTATTCCCGTCGAGTCCTCGGGATAAAAAGTGATATTCACCCCCTTGTCGGGATTACGTGTTACAAGCCCGTCGCGCAGAACCTTAAGATGCGCAGCCGAACGATTGATAATTGTACTCTTGCCCACTCCATTGCTACCACTTAAGATATTTACATCGGGACGAAGCTCCCAATATATGTGTCGGCGGTTACTCCACAAAGAATCAATCTCGATACTTTTAATATACTGCGCAAGTTTCTCCATAATCAACAGAATAAAAGGTTCTTTATTAAGCCATAGAGCAATGTGTAGCCACAATGCCATACAACAAAAACAACAAACGAACAAGTGAGATACGCGAACCCTGTTCCAACACATTACAACGAATGCAAATTATCTTCACTGTTTACAGCAAAAATACTACAATATTTCACCAATGCAAATAAAGATTATCAAATAATTGTGAAAAAACCCTATTTATTATCCGACGTAAAGAATTTTATTTTTATTTTCGCATATAATTAAGAGGCTGTTCTAATTTATTGAGCAATTATGCAAACGAGCCAAGCAGCCTCCACAAAAATAATTCTAAAAGAGTGAGCCTATGGTACGCATATTCTGCAAGAACAACGGTAAGAGTAAAAGTTTCGAGGCAGGAGTAAACCTCATCGACATTTACAAGCGAATGAATTTAGAGCTGCCCTACAAGCCGGTAGCCGCACGCGTAAACAACGAGATTGTGGGACTCACATTCCGAGTGTATCAGAACAAAGACATTGAGTTCATTGACATCACCTCCGAGGATGGAATGAGAGTATATGTCCGTTCGCTCACATTTGTAATGATGAAAGCAATGCACGAGCTCTTTCCCGGACGCACAGTGAGGTTCGAGAACCCAATATCCAAAGGCTACTACTGCCGTATGGAGACCGAGCTCACCGAAAAAGAGGTAGATAAAGTGCGCGAAGCGATGCACGCAATAATAGAGCGCGACATTCATTTTCATCGTATCGAGTGCCACACAGCCGAGGCCATCAAAATATTCTCCAAAATAGGCCGACACGACAAAGTGAGACAACTTGAGACCTACGGTTCACTCTATGCAAGCTACTATATGCTCGAAGATTATATCGACTACTACTATGGCGGACTATTACCAAGCACCGGTTATCTGACACTCTTCGAGATTGAGAAATTCAGCGACGGAGTACTGCTGCGCGTCCCCGACCGCGACAAGCCAATGTCGCTCGAAGACAAAGTGCCGCAAGAGAAGCTGCAAGAGCGCTTCACCGAGCGCCTCAGATGGCAACAGATTATGGGCGTCGAGACCGTTGGCGATTTTAACAAAGCCATAATAGAGGGTTACGGCATTGAGCTTGTAAACGTCTCCGAGGCACTGCAAGAGAAGCGCATTGCGTTCATTGCCGACGAGATTAAACGCCGCGGCTCGCGCGTGGTGCTGATAGCAGGCCCATCATCCTCGGGAAAAACAACCACCAGCAAACGTCTGAACGTACATCTTATGGCGTGCGGTCTGCGACCCTATGCAATATCCCTCGACGACTTTTTCCTGAACCGCACACAGACCCCATTGAAAGAGGATGGCGACTACGACTTTGAGTCGATATACTCAATAGACCTCCCCTATTTCAATGAATCGCTGAACAAAATACTCGCAGGCGAAGAGGTTGCCCTGCCCCACTACAATTTTCAAAAAGGCGAACGCGAATATCTTGGCAACAGCATAAAGCTCGCCCCTCAAATGGTACTTGTGATTGAAGGCACACACGGCCTGAATCCAATACTCACCGCACAGATACCCGAGGAGGAGAAATTCCGCATATACGTCTCGGCACTAACCTCCATAAAGCTCGATTTTCACAACTACATTCCCACGTCCGACAACCGCCTGCTGCGCCGTATGCTGCGCGACTACAAATATCGCGGCTACGATGCAGTAGAAACAATCAGACGCTGGCCCGACGTACGCGAGGGCGAAGAAAAATGGATATTCCCCTACCAAGAGAATGCCGATGTAATGTTCAACTCGGCACTATTGTACGAGCTTGCAGTGCTTAAGCCCCACGTCGAGCCCCTCCTAAGGCAAGTGCCCGAGAATTGCACAGAGTACTCTGTGGCCCGCCGCCTATTGAAATTCCTCGAATATATTGTACCTTTGCAAGACAAAGAGCTACCACCAACCTCCCTGATACGCGAATTTTTGGGCGGAAGCAGCTTCACCTACTAAGAAGATATTTAAATTTCTTTCAAAAATTATATTTACATTATGCACGGGGGTACTTGTCTTTTTATGCTCTTTTTTGCCTGTTTTTCCCTTTTCTGCGGTTACATATCACTCTATGCGCCCTTAAAAAATAAAAAAACATTCTAAAAAAGACCTATAAAAATTCAAGGACATAAATTTAAACAGCTTCTAAGAAAAAAAGAAAATGAAACACAACTCGCTATCACACACACAAGCGCAGACACAGACACAGACGCAGACACAGACGCAGACACTATCGCCCCAACAGGTGATGTTTGTACGTATGCTCGAACTCACCACAATAGAGCTTGAGGACAAGGTGCGCAGCGAGCTTTTAGAAAACCCCGCACTCGAAGAAGTAGAGCCCGACACACACGATACAAATAATATACTGCAAGACGAACCATCGTCGGTCGAGATAACCTCGGCCGACGATTATAGCACCCCCGACGACATACCCGAATATGCCGGTTGGGAGCATCGAAGCAGCAAAAGCACAGCCGAAGAGATTCCCGTATCGGCAGGAGTATCATTTGGCGAGACACTGCTCGAACAGTTAGGCGAGCTACCCCTCGACGACAAAGAAAAAGCAATAGGCGAGTACCTTATCGGCTCACTCGAAGAGGACGGGCTGCTCTACAAGCCCTTAGACGAGATTCTCGACGAACTGACAATATACAACGGCATAGACACCGACGAAAAAACCATTTTGCGCATATTGCAGATGATACAGACATTCGACCCACCCGGTATCGGCGCACGCTCGCTGCAAGAGTGCCTGTTACTGCAAATCAAACGCCAAGAAGAGAACACTCCGAGCCGCCGTAACATTCTATCACTGCAACGCCGCATACTCACCCACCACTACGAGGAATTCAGCCAAAAGCGTTGGGAAAACATTGCAACAAAATTAGACACCGACGACGCCACCTTCCGCGAAGCGATAGCCGAGATTGTACGCCTGAGCCCTCGCCCCGGAGCATCACTCACCGAGGGATTAGGCACAAGCCGTCAACAAATCATCCCCGACTTTATCATCGACATACAGGACGACACAATAACCGTTCAACTCGACAATCTGTATATTCCCCGGCTGTGCATAAGCAACGACTACCAACAGATGCTCGACGAACAACTGCACAGCAACCGTGCCGAGGACAAAGCAGCCGCACAATTCCTGCGCCACAAAATTGATGCCGCCAAAGGATTTATAAGCGCTGTAAAACAGCGCGAGGAGACGCTCAACCGCACAATGAACGAGATTGTAAAGACACAGCGCGAGTTTCTGCTTTCGGGTGGCGACGAAGCCCTTCTAAAGCCTATGATACTCGAAGATATTGCCCGCGGCACCGGCTACGACATTTCGACAGTGTCGCGTGTGAGCAACAGCAAATATGTACAACTGCCGTGGGGTATTTTCCCCCTTAAATATTTCTTTAGCGACGGCGTTGCCACAATGGGCGGTGGCGAAATTTCGGTACGCGAGCTTCACCGCTGCCTGCAAGAGCTTGTTGCCGGCGAGGATAAAAGCTCGCCTCTCACCGACACCGAGCTAATGGAAAAATTGCGCGAACAGGGCTTCAGCCTTGCCCGCCGCACAGTTGCAAAATACCGCGAGCAACTGCACATTCCCGTTGCACGCCTGCGCAAAGAGAGATAACAACAGAAAGTAAAAACACCCACTAAAAAAACAAAAAAGATGAAAAGGACAATTACCACACTCGCAATATCAATAATATGCACATTGTGCCTAACAGCCCAGACCGTAGAAGAAAAAAGCCTCAAAAGCGACATTCTTGCCTGCGATAAAAACTACTGCATATATCTACCCGAAGGATACGAACAGAGCGACAGCCTCTACCCCGTCCTTTACCTTCTGCACGGGCTCACCGACAACTATAAATCGTGGCGCGACAAAGGCCGCATAAAAGAGATTGCCACCGAAATTTTCGCCGATGGAAAGGCGCAGAAAATGATAATCGTGATGCCCGACGCAGGCACCACGCACGACGGCTATTTCAACTGCGAGGGGTGGCGCTACGAGGACTTTTTCTTCCAAGAATTTATTCCCCACATCGAGAGCAGCTACCGCATAAAAGCCCACCGCAAGTACCGCGCCATTGCAGGCCTCTCAATGGGTGGTGGAGGCACCACAGGCTACGCACTGCGCCACAGCGAAATGTTCTCCACTGCCTATGCAATGAGCGCCCTTATGGAAATGCCCGAGAGCAGTTGGATAAACCGTAACCCCGATGCTCGTCGCAGCCTCTTCGTGCAAAGTGTCGTTGCACACAACAATATCGCCATAGTCGAGAATGCCACAAAGGAACAGCGCGACAGCATCGCCTCGGTGCGTTGGTTCATCGACGTTGGCGACGACGATTTTCTATTCGACAACAATATGGACTTTATCCGCGCAATGCGCAAACAGCGTGTGCGTTACCAATTGCGAGTGCGCGACGGCGGACACTCGTGGCAATATTGGCAAGAGGCACTATATATTGCACTGCCCTTTATAAGTGAGGGATTCGGGAAATAACCCCCGAATTTTAACACAAGATGAGCACTGTGTTATAATAGCCATTTAACAGCCTTCATCTCACTGCGCAAGGCTGTTTAAAGTCCCAAGACACTCTGTGCCCTCTTCACTCTATCCCACACTGTCTGCGGCGGATAGCCGGTAATATTAACAATTTCAGGGTTTGACAAGCCTATTTTCACAAGATAACAGACACGCAACATTGGTTCTTTTATCCTTTTAAATTTAGCTTGTACCTCATAAGTAAATTCCGGATATATCTTATCAATAGCACCAAGCAATTCCCTCCACTCATCATCGCTAAAGATATATTTTCCAATGGCTGCTTTCTTACATTTATCAATAATTTCCCCAGCTTCGTTCGAGAGATTATCCATCAATGCCAATTTCGTTAATTCACAATTCTGCGCAATGAGTTTCTTTGAATCATTCTCAGTCTTTAAGAGTTGAGCCAACAATTCGTAATTATTTGCAACTAACTTTTTTAATTCGTTCCTCTTTTTTACGATCTCCATCTCTTTTTGCAATATAAGTTCCTTTGCATCCTTTATATCATTCTCTTTGCATAGTATATTATCGAGCATCTGTTTTTTACGATAATAATAGAGAAATACTATTACAAAAATTATCATCAACGATATTAACACACCTGACAATAACCACACTCTATCCTCGGCAGCCTGCTGAATTATCCGCAATTCTTCTTCTTTGTTGCGCCTATACTGAAAAACATTATTAACTTTTGTTGTATGCTCTAAACTTATTTTTTTTGTTAGCTCTTCGTTTGCATTGATAAATCTTATTGCATAATGAGCAGCATTTTTATAATCGCCTTTATACTCATAATACCTTGTGAGCCATCGAGACGCATCATACTTGCTTTCAATATTCTTTCCTCTATCGTATAGTTCAGACATTACACTTGCTGCACTATCAACAGAGACACATTTCCTATAATAAGCAGCTAGACAAATGAGATAATTATATGGAAGATCATTCGTCTGCAATGATTGCAGTATTTCAAAGCATTGTGAAGCCTCATTTTTATATCCGGTAAGAGCATATATTTGCATTGCCTTAGCAATAATATCAGCATTATTTCTGTTAACTTTACCATTTATTTTTTTCAAAGCTAACTTTGTATATTTTAGAGTGTTTATTGTATCCCTCAATTCCCAATAACAATCGGCTACATACATATATGAATATACATCATCACGATTTCTTTTAATAGCTATTTGAAGTTCTTGCAAGGACATATTCAGAGCCTCATTATAATTAAGTTGACTAATATATAAACCGGACAATTGCGAACAAGCATATTCCCACAAGACCGAATCTATATTAGAACAATTCTCGGCTAACTGCTTTGATTTTAGAAAATATTTCACCGCATTAGGACTATCATTAAGATCGCGATATACACTACCCATATAGTAATAGGCTTCCTGCTTCTCTTTATTGCTACCATACTCCTCAAAATATTTACTAATATTCTTGATTACACTATCAGTTGTATGAGTTAAATACATTTTATCGCGCAATCTTATATCAAGCAAATTAAACTTATTACTCACATAACCCGTCTTACCCGTAACCAATGGTCTAATTGAATCTAACTTTTGCATAGCAGCTTTTGGGGTAGTATCACCCATTGCCGTAATGTCCGCAATAAGCGATAAAAGCGCCCTATCCTTTCCACTATCGCAAGAGATAAAGATAAATATAAAAACTATAAATAACTGAAAAAAATATTGTACCATCTTGTGCTTTTTGTGTTTATTATTGCCTGCAAATTTAGTTACTATTTATAAAAGCACACAACATTATTTATCCGAACATATCCGAATTTCGACATTGTAGCCCAACTTTTAACAGAAGCAGTCATTCTTAATTATCAACAACTTATGTTAAGCATATAATTATTTATCAAAGAATCGGATAAACTCGGATAAAGAATATTTTAATACAAAAAAATTATTTTGTTTTTTTGAACAATGATTGAATGGATATTACACTTGATAAATTAAAGTTAGAGTAATCTCCAGTAACTAATATTGACAAACATAACTTAATATTTTTACAATTTATGAAAACCATCAAAACATTTATCCTATCTTTTTTTATTGTGTGTTCAACTTTTAACGTCTTTTCACAATCAAACAACAAGAGTATCCCAATAACTCTCGAAGAGATTGAAGATAATGAAAGTAGCGAGAATCTCAACAAGAAAAGAGATATTGATTTATTCTCAGTATTACCAATTATAGAATACGACGCAGCAAACAAAAATTTACACATTATAAGCCCATTTATTACTTTTAAAGATATTACATACTTTATTACAAACGAGGACAGCATAATACTTCATACAAACGAATTAACGCTTACAAAAAACAATAAATTAACTATTCCACTCACATTATCATTAAGCGGTTTATATACCATTGTTATTAATATAGAAGACAAATATTTTCAAGGCGTATTTGACTATTTAGCACAATAACAGAGCTATGATTGAGCAAATATAATTATACTATATTACATATATTTCTAATTATATTTACAAAATTATTATAACATGAAAACGAATAATTTATTTAAAATTCTGTGCATATTATGCACTGCATTTATTTCATCCTGCTCATCCGAGTTTGACGAGGCATTAACATCAAAAGAAGAGAGTAACAAAATTAAATTTTTCCGCACATACGAAGAGGCTTTAGACATTGCGCAGGGAGCAATTAGATTATTAGATGATGAGAACAAAACACGTTCCACAATATCACGCAAAATAAAAGACACTCAATATATTCTTAAAAGAGCAGAAACGCGTTCAACCTACAGCCTTGACACATTAATGTATGTATTCAATTTTGAAGATAATGCAGGTTTTGCTATTATCTCTGCCAATCCTCAAACTGAAGCCATCATCGCCATAACTGAGACCGACAACTACATACCGGGAGAATCGACAGGCAATACAGGCTTTGACTTGTATATGCAATTAGCCGAAGAATATATTGCTACGACAAACTTCTTAGTTCCGGTAGATACTACACAATTACCTCTTACTGAAATAAAACACGTCACCGTAAGCGATACTTTATCCTGCGGACCACATATATCAGTAAGATGGGGGCAAAATTTCCCATATTATAGCGAAACACCCATTATAGATGGAGAACATTGCCCCGCGGGATGCGTTGCAACAGCTGTAGCGCAGATACTTAGTTATTACAAACATCCGACAACTATTACAATAAACTATGAAGCACCATCTTATGTCATGAATTTAGATTGGGAGATTATAAATATGCACAAGCTTACAAAATACAACCAATGCGCGAGCCTGTGCCTTAACCCATCTGAAACACATTTGCTAATTGCAAAACTATTTCGACAAATAGGAGAGGAGCTTGATATGGAATATGAAATAGATGGTAGCGGTACATCTTCAAATAAGGTCCTTGCTACTTTATCAAAATTTGGTTACATTTGCGATAATTTTCAAACATATCAAAGTAGTGTAGTAAGAAGCAGTTTACTAAATAGACGTATAGTGTATATGTCAGGAAAGGAAGAAGGAGCCAATATCGGACACGCCTGGGTCATAGATGGTTATAAAGAAATTTCATCTACCATGACCACCTATGTCAGACCGGCCGGGCGTGTTGACTGGGATATACTGCGAGTGGATAATTCTATCATAAAATTCAACCATATAAATTGGGGGTGGAACGGAACTTGCAATGGTTATTTTTCAACGAACGTATTTGAGCCTTCATCTGCAAACAGATACGACTCGGATGTAAACACAAACTCACCTTATAATTTTACAGAAAATTTAAAAATCTATCCTAACATACAAATTCAGTAACATATATGAAAGCAAAATCATTTTATCTGCTATTGTCAGCAGTGCTCCTCTCGACAACCCTCCTCTCGTGCAGCGACGACGACAACGAGCTCTACATTGTAGAAGCCTACCCATACAGCATCAACATTCTTGTACAAGACACCCAAGGTAACGACCTTATAGCATCGGGCAAGGCCGATGGTGTAAAGTTTGAATATTCAGGCGATATATATGAGGTAAACACAACACACGAACAATCGAGAGCAGCAGCTGTCAACTTCCATGGTCTGCGCAGGCTCACAACCGACAGCGGGGAGAGCTTTTTCTCATTTGGTGAGTTTAGAGGCGAAAAAAACGTAACCGACGAGTTCATTATAATTCATTGGAGCGACGGCACAAGCGACGAGGTCGCATTCAGCAACTATTGCGATATTAAGGAAAAGGAAATAAATATCGAGCGTACAATAAAATTTAACGGCAAAGCAGTCGAATGCACACACAGCCTCGCACCCCACAGCGGGAAAGCATTTATCATAACAAAATAACAGCAATGGCGTCTGAGCAGGAATACAGCACAGACGCCATTCTTGTGCATATTCTTGTTTAAAATTTGTCAATTGAAAAAAATAAGTATAAATTTGCGGTAATATAGCGTCGCGCCTCTTTTCGAGACAGGCCGATGTACCTACGATAGACAAAAGAACAGGACTATGCTTAAACCGCACGTAACACTTGAAGAGGTAAAAGAGGATTTGAGATACCTTCGTCTGTTGGCACGCGATTTTCCAACCGTGTCGAGTGTAACAACCGAAATTATAAACCTTGAGGCGATTCTACATCTGCCCAAGCCCACCGAGCATTTTATGGCCGACATTCACGGCGAGCACGAGGCCTTCGAGCACGTGTTGCGCAACGCGTCGGGCAATATCAAGCGTAAGGTCAATGAACTTTTCGGCAGCGAACTTAACGACAAGCAGAAGAAAGAGCTGTGTACACTCATCTACTACCCCGAGGCGAAATTAAAAATCATCAAACAATCGGACGGCGATATTAGCGATTTTTATCGCGACACATTGGGCAAGCTCATAAAAGTGTGCCGCGACGTTTCGTCGAAATATACCCGTTCAAAGGTGCGCAAGAGCCTCCCCGAGGAGTTTGCCTACATAATAGAGGAACTTCTGCACGAGAGCAACGACATCGAGAACAAACAGGCCTATCTGAGTGTTATCGTCGATACCATCATCGGTACAGGCCGCGCCGAGCATTTTATAACAGCACTATGCTACCTTATTCAGCGCCTCACAATCGACCGTTTGCACATTTTAGGTGATATTTTCGACCGTGGCCCGGGTGCACACCACATAATGGACACCCTAAGCGAATATCATCATCTTGATATTACGTGGGGCAACCACGACGTTCTGTGGATGGGAGCAGCAGCCGGAAACACCTGCTGCATTGCGAGCGTGCTGCGCCTGTCGTTGCGCGACGCCAACACCACCACCCTTGAGGACGGCTACGCTATAAATATGGTGCCGCTCGCCACATTTGCAATGGAGCAATATGCCGACGACCCTTGCGAAATTTATCAACCGCGCATCGATGAGGAGCGCACCAATTTCACCGACAAAGACGTGCGTCTGATAGCACAGATGCACAAAGCCGTCTCGGTAATCGAATTTAAGCTATCGGGGCAAATTGCAATGGCCCACCCCGAGTGGAATATGATGGATCGTTGCCTTATGGAATTTATAAACAAAGAGCGAGGCACAATAACCATCGACGGCAACGAATATGAGATGAAAGACAAGCTGTGGCCCACACTCGACCCGAAGAATCCATACGCACTGACCCCCGAGGAGCAAGACCTTATCGAGCGCCTGCGACACTCGTTTATGCGGAGCGAGCGCCTGCAAGCCCACGTCAACTGCCTGCTTATGCGCGGAGGAATGTATGCTATATACAACTCGAACCTTATGTTCCACGCGGCAGTGCCCATAAACGAGGACGGCTCGATGCGCGAGGTTGTCTTTGGCGGAGTACCCGTAAAGGGCAAGGAGCTTATGAAGCGCGTCGAACGAATGGCACGCGCCGCATTCGACCACGACGTCAACGCCGAGGAGCGTGCCTATGCAGCCGACTTTTTCTGGTATCTGTGGTGCGGCCCCGAGTCGCCCCTGTTCGGAAAGTCGAAAATGGCCACATTCGAGCGCTATCTTCTCACCGACAAAGAGGTGCAGAAAGAGCCTAAAGGCTGGTACTACATACTGCGCGACAAGGCCGAGGTGTGCGACGGCATTCTCGACGAGTTTGGCGTAAAGGGCAACCACCGACACATTATAAACGGACACGTTCCGGTGCGTGTGGGCAAGGGCGAGACTCCCATAAAAGCCGATGGCCGTCTGATGGTCATTGACGGCGGATTCTCAAAGGTATATCACAACCGCACGGGAATTGCCGGATACACGCTCGTATATCACAGCCGAGGCTTCGAGCTTGTGCAACACGAGCCTTTTACATCGACCGAAGAGGCCATACTCAATGGAACAGACATTCACGGCACCACACAAATTGTCGAGATGATGGGTAAACGCGAAAAGGTGCGCGACACAGACATAGGCCGTGGAATACAATTGAAAATAGCCGACCTTGAACGTCTGCTGACAGCCTATCGGAAAGGTATTATAAAAGAACGTCCATAAAAACCGATTTATAAATTTTGATAATATATGCAACCAATAGTAAGCGTTATAATGGGAAGCACATCCGACCTTCCCGTAATGAAAAAAGCAACCGATTTTCTGAACGAAATGCAGATACCTTTCGAGGTTAACGCCCTCTCGGCTCACCGCACCCCCGAGGCAGTCGAAACCTTTGCCAAGGGAGCAAAAGAGCGTGGCGTAAAAGTTATTATCGCCGCCGCCGGAATGGCAGCCCATCTGCCCGGAGTGATTGCAGCAAGCACCACACTGCCCGTCATCGGAGTACCTATTAACAGCACCCTCGACGGGCTGGATGCACTGTTGGCAATTGTGCAGATGCCCCCCGGAATACCCGTCGCAACAGTGGGAATAAACGCTTCGCTGAACGCAGCAATTTTGGCTGCGCAGATGCTGTCGCTTGCCGACTGCGAGCTTGCCACACGCCTTGCCGCATACAAAGAGAATCTGAAGAAAAAGATAGAAAAAGCCAACGAAGAGCTTAAAGGGCTTGAATATGAATACAAAACAAACTGATATATTCAACTACCGACGCCGCAACACCATCGAGGTGAATGTGGGTAACGTAAAGATTGGCAGCAACAACCCCGTGCGCATACAATCGATGACAAATACATCGACAATGGACACCGAGGGCAGCGCTGCACAAGTACAGCGCATCGTCGCAAAAGGTGGCGAGCTTGTACGCCTCACCACACAGGGCAGCCGCGAGGCAGTCAATATGGGCAATATAAAGGCCCTGCTATCGGCACAAGGCTGCAACGTGCCTCTTGTGGCCGATGTTCACTTTAACGCCTCGGTGGCCGACGTTGCCGCACAACACGCCGACAAAGTGCGCGTAAACCCCGGAAATTACGTCGATACAGCACGTACATTCAAACACATTGACTACACCGACGAGGAGTATGCCGAGGAGCTTGTGCGCCTGCGCAAACGATTCACAGACTTCCTCGACCTGTGCAAGAAAGAGGGCAAGGCCATACGCGTGGGAGTTAATCACGGCTCACTCTCGGATAGAATAATGAGCCGCTACGGCGACACACCCTCGGGGGTGGTCGAGTCGTGTATGGAATTTCTGCGCATCTGCCGCGACGAAAATTTCGACAATGTGGTAGTGTCGATAAAGACCAGTAACACCGCAATGATGGTAACAACGGTGCGCCGCCTTGTGGCGGTGATGCAACAAGAGGGAGTGTCGTTTCCCCTGCATCTGGGCGTTACCGAGGCCGGCGATGCCGAGGATGGCCGCATAAAGAGCGCCGTTGGCATTGGAGCGCTGCTTGCCGATGGAATAGGCGACACCGTGCGCGTCTCACTGGCCGAAGCCCCCGAGAATGAAATTCCCGTCGCCAAAGAGCTTGCCGAGTATATTGCCTCGCGTGCCGGACACGAAAAGATAGAGGGCACAATATCCCCCGATTTTAACTACATTGAGCCCGTGCGTCGCGCAACAAAATCCGTCGGCTGCATAGGCGGCGATAAAGTGCCCGTGGTGATAAGCGGCTACCGCACCGACGACGAGAACCTCGCCCCCGATTTTGTGGCACAGGACGGACATATTGAGGATGCCCGTGGTGCAGAGTTTATCACACTGCAATACAACGACCTTACGCCCGCCCTTATCCAAAAACTGAAAAGCAGCGCCAACAGTGTCATTATAGCCCACAGCACACACAAAAATCCCGTTGGCGAGCTACGCGCCCTTGTCCACCGACTGATGGTCGAGGGAGCGAGCACCCCCGTCATAATACGTCGCACGTACAACGAGCCCACCATCGAGAGCCTGCGCATAAAAGCCGCCGCCGACCTTGGAGTGATGCTCATTGACGGCCTTGCCGACGGAGTGTGGATTGAGAATGCCGACACACCCGACGAGCAGATAAACGCAATAGCCTTTGGAATTTTACAGGCCACACGCGCCCGCATAAGCAAGACCGAGTATATTGCCTGCCCCGGATGTGGCCGCACAATGTACGACCTTCAGGGAACACTCGCACGCATAAAAGCCGCCACCGGCCATTTGAAAGGATTAAAGATTGGAGTGATGGGCTGCATAGTAAACGGCCCCGGAGAGATGGCCGACGCCGACTACGGCTACGTGGGCGCAGCACGCGGCAAGGTGAGCCTTTACCGCAAGCAGCAGTGCGTCGAGAAGAACATCCCCGAGGACGAGGCAATTGAGCGCCTCTTGAGACTAATCGAGGACGACCGCACAAACAGGTAACGCACTTGAACGAACAAATAAATTATTCCCCTAAGATTTTTTATTGTAATCTTAGGGGAATAATATTTTAAGTACAGACGGTCAATTTTTCATACGTCGCACATTCTCCTCGGCTGCGGCAACAAACATTTTCACAAAATGATTCTCCCTGAAGCTCTGCGGGGCATCGGCAATAATGCGCTCGACCTGCTTGGTCATAAAGGGGTAAGGCATTGCGCTGCACAGCAGTTGAAAAATACAGGGCCCCAGCACCGTGTTATAATGCTCGCGTATTGTATTCTCGACAAAGAGATTCATCGAGTCGCCCACGGCTGCAATTGCCTCGCGCACCTCGGCCGCTGCGCTCTCGGCTGTGCGGCCATCGAGAATAAGTGTCGTCTCGTAGCGTTCAATCTCCATTATGCGACGCTCATAAACATCCTTCTCCTCGATAAACTGTGCCAACCGGTCGTTCAAGGCAGTGCCGCTTACATTTGCATCGCGTGCCGATAACTCGACCGTAATATTGCCACTCTCGATGATAATAGGCATTATAGCCTCATCGCCAATAAACAGCGAGGATAGAAAAGGCGTGTCAACGTCGCCGTTCATCTCGAAACAGCCGTGCAAAATATCGCACGAATCGACCGTGTGCCACACACCGCCACTATCAATCTTTATGTAGGCTTGCTCGCCATTATAATAGCCATCGGTACTGCCTTTGACGGTGTATTTTCCAAAGCACGAGGCAAGGGCAGGCACTAACGCCGCTATCAGGAAATATTTAAGTAGTCTGTACATATCTGTTGTGTTTCCAATCGCTAATATAAGCTGTTAAGCAGCAATTTTCCAAATTGTGCACTCACATTTATCCGTAAATTATGAAGTTATAACATTTTACAACATTTTTGAGGCCAAAAGTATAAGTTTTTTCACCACAAGCCGACTTTTTTGGGCGTGCCAATGTGAGTATCAACATTTTTTAATGTATCTTCGCAAAATTATTTACACAATTTCAATATTAAACTATTAGAATATGAGAACATTTTTCTTTTCGTTGATTGCAGCATTGTTGATACTGCCCACACAGGTTAAGGCCGACGAGGGTATGTGGTTGCTGCAACTTATGCGCAGTCAGAATTTGGAAGATCGTATGCGCGAGCTTGGCCTTGAGATTTCGGCCGATGATATTTACTCGCCCGATGCCCCATCGCTCAAGGATGCCATCGGTATTTTTGGTGGCGGATGCACCGGTGAGATTGTATCGCCCAACGGCCTTATCTTCACCAACCACCACTGCGGATACAGCTACATTCAGCAGCTGAGCACCGTCGAGCACAACTATCTTAAGGATGGTTTCTGGTCGAGCAGTTACAACGAGGAGCTCCCCTGCGAGGGCATCAGCTTTACCTTTGTTGAGAAAATCACAGACGTTACCGACGAGATTAACAACCGCATTGCCGATGGACGTATGAGTGAGCAAGAGAGCTTCTCGGCCTCGAAACTGCGCAGCATCGCCCAAGAGCTTTTTACAGCCGACAACATCGAGGGTAAAAAATATCTGTATGCCGAGCTCAAGCCCTATTTCGAGGGCAACAAGTACTACCTTGTCTATTACAAGCGCTACACTGACGTGCGCCTCGTTGCCACCCCTCCCTCGTCAATAGGTAAATTCGGTGGCGAGACCGATAACTGGATGTGGCCACGCCACACAGGCGACTTTTCGGTGTTCCGCGTCTATGGCGACGAGAATGGCAATCCTGCCGCATACAGCGCAAGCAACAAGCCTCTGAGCACCCCTAAGCACCTTTCAATCTCACTTGCCGGACAAGAGATTGGCGACTATGCAATGATTATGGGATTCCCCGGCAGCACATCGCGCTTCCTCACAGGTGGCGAGGTTGAGAGCCGTATGTACAACAGCAACGACCCCCGTATAGCAATGCGCGATGCAGCACTCAAAGTCATACGCGAGGAGATGGCAAAGAGCGAAGAGGCAACCATACAATATGCCAACAAACTTGCACGCATAAGCAACTATTGGAAAAACTCCATTGGAATGAATAAAGCTATTGTTGACAATAAGGTTGTCGAGAAAAAGTTGGTCGGCGAGGAGAAATTCAAGGAGTTTGCACGCAGCGTGGGTAACAACGAGTATGCACAGGTTGTAGATAAAATTAACGCAACTGTCAAGGAGAATGCCCGTATGCTCTACCTTATGACACTCACAAGCGAGCTTATAATGAACACCGAGTTTATCTACCGCAACATTTCGAGCGGCACAAAAGAGCTTCTGAACACTCCCGAGCGACTGAGCGGAATATATGAATGGTTGCACGACCGCGACTACAACCACGAGATTGACCGTCGAATAGCAAAATCGACCCTGCCTCTTTATATCTCGCTGACAAAGCCCGAGGAGCGCAGCGACTACCTGAACGAGATTGAGAAAAAGTACAAGGGCAATTGGGAAAAGTATATCGACTATGTTTACGACAACTCAATTCTCAGCAACAAGAAGAATTTTGACAAATTTCTCAAAAAGCCCGAGCTGAAGAAAATAGAGAAAGACCCTGCCTACCTGCTGCGCGATGCTATTTTCGAGACATATATGCAGCTTGCAGCGAAGAATGCAGCCTACACAGCTACAATCAACCCTCTGCACAAGACCTATCTTAAAGGCCTTTTGGAAATGGCAGCAGGAAAGCCCGTTGCCCCGGATGCCAATTTCACGATGCGCTTGACATTCGGCACTGTAAAGCCCTATCAGCCTCGCGACGGCGTTACATATAACCACTATACAACCCTAAAGGGAGTAATGGAAAAAGAGAATCCCGAGAACAGCGAGTTTATTGTACCTGCACGCCTAAAGGAGTTGTACAATGCTAAAGACTACGGCCAATATGCACTGCCCAACGGCGAGCTTCCCGTGGCATTCCTAACAACCAATGACATCACAGGCGGAAACAGCGGCAGCGGCGTACTGAACGCTCGCGGCGAGCTTATAGGCTTGGCATTTGACGGCAATTGGGAGTCGCTCAGCGGTGATATTACCTTTGACGATAATTTGCAGCGTTGCATCAACGTGGATATTCGTTACGTGCTGTTTGTAATTGACAAATTCGGTGGTTGCAAACGCATCATCGACGAGCTTACAATAGTAAAATAAGCCGCAAGAAAAAACATAGAAGCCACTTAACTTATATCAAACAAGTCTATTCATTATCCAAGAATAGAATACTAACTGTTGTATCATGTGCTTAGTCTGTTGATACTATTTTCGTTCTATAGATATAAGTTAACTAATTAACCTACTCCAAATAAATTAACAATAAAATAGACACCGCAGGCAAGTAGTGCACTGACTGGGATTGTTAAAACCCAAGCAACGAGCAGACTGCGAGTTACTCCCCATCTTACGGCCGACAAACGCTTTGTCGCACCAACACCAATGATAGCACCGGTTATTGTATGTGTTGTACTAACCGGAATTTTGAGAAACTCTGTCAGAAAAAGAGTAAAAGCACCCGCAGTTTCGGCAACAACGCCCTCCAAAGGAGTAACTTTCGTAATTTTAGTACCCATTGTCTTAACAATCTTCCATCCTCCCGACATAGTACCAACAGAAATGGCGGTGAAGCAGGCAATGGCCACCCAACTTGGCATCTGGTCGATACTGTTAATACCCCAATCGACTCCTTCACTATGTGCAGCAATTAGCGCAGCTGCAATAATACCCATAACCTTTTGTGAATCGTTAAGTCCGTGTCCTATACTAAACAGAGCCGAAGAAACCAACTGCAATCGCTTAAACCACAATTCAGCTACTGCCGGACGGACGCGGCGACAAAGGTAATATACAAGAATTGTAAAACCAAAGGCAATGACCATACCTATTATTGGAGCAAGGAATATAAAGGCAGCAATCTTTAGAATAATACTTCCTTGAACCGACTCAAAACCGTTTGCCATAATGGCAGCACCTGCAAAACCTCCAATCAAGGTATGCGAAGACGAAGAAGGAATACCTTTCCACCAAGTAAACAGATTCCAAATTATTGCAGCGATAATACCTGCAAGTATAATGGGGAGAGTTATATAATCCTCTACAACTGTCTTAGATACTGTATTGGCAATACCGAATCCGCCAATTATATACTTTGCTATAAAGAACGCGACAAAGTTGAAGAAGGCAGCCCAAATCACTGCTTGAAACGGCGTTAAAACGCGAGTGGAAACGATAGTTGCAATAGAGTTTGCAGCATCGTGGAAGCCGTTTATAAAATCAAACAGCAACGCCAAGATAATAATGACAATAAGAAGCTCCATATCCGCTAATCTTATGCGTATTTAACGATTAGGCTTTTTAATACTTTACCTACCTGCTCTACGGAATCTGTCGTCCTCTCCAAATCCTGCATCACCTCCTTTATCTTAATAAGTTCGATACCGTCTTTCTCCTCCTCGAACAGTTTAATCATAAAGCCTTCATAAATATCATCTCCTTCGTTTTCAAGATCGTGCAACATTTTGCAATATGAGCTTAGCGTTGAAGGATTCTTTCTGAATTTATCAAGTTCGTCCATTGCCTTTATTATCAACTCTGACCCCTTTAGAAGTATCTCGCAAAGTTGTTTTCCACTCTGAGAGATTGAACGAGGATTATAGATTGCAATGCGCTTGGCACAACTATTGACACCATCTAAGACATCGTCAATGCTTGATGTTAGCAAATGTATATCCTCACGGTCAAAGGGTGTGATAAATGTTGAGCCCAATTCGTCCAAAATACGGTTTACCAATGTATCCCCTTGTTTTTCCAGTTCTTTAATTTTTTTATGGTAATCCATACGTTCTTTTGCAGTGTCGTGTTCCAAACTTACAAGCAATTCGTTAGAAGCTGTTTTCAGTATTTGAGACAATTGTTTAAATAGGGGAAAGAATTTTGGTTCTTTTGGTGCAAAATTGCTAAAGAATGAGTTGTTCATAATTACAATTATTAAGTAGTTTATTTTCAATGTCTTATTTTATTAACGACGTTTGTTATAGAAGAACCCGCGTAAAGATTACGTTTACCATCTGTAAGTAATTTTGCTACAATGGTTAAAATTAGATATAAAAAGCCATATTATCATAAGATTTTTACAAAAAACAGGGTAATCGACCCAAGAATTATGGATGCAATCTATAAACATAGTTTTTACAGTAATACTCATCTAAGTTCTTTTCTCTTTTTCAAGTTCTTGGGGAATGCGGAACGAGGTGTAAAGCTCGAAAAGAGCACCTAAGAACATTGCCACTATCCACTCGTTGCGCACGTGTGTGAACATAAGCACGCCGGCTGCCACAAGGCATATTGCGCCTATCTGCTGTTGAAAGACAAGGCGTCGCAGCACAAAACTTCTAGTGCGCGGACGACCAAGAAACTGCATCACCGCAAAAAGCAATGCACCCGCGGTGTAAATATATGCAGCATACACCGGCAGTGCCATCTTGAGCACTGCACCCACAAGAAGCACCACCGCCCCTACCTTATATAAGATATTTATCACTTTCATATAAAAAGCATCAGCATCTTTAATCCTCGACAATAAAAACATCCTCGTTATCGAGCTGCATATCATACTTCTCACGTGCAACCTTTTCCATCACAATTACGTCGCGGTCGAGCTCGTTGAGTTTCTCCTCAAGAGCATCGTGCTGCTCCTGAAGCTCTTCAATCTCGGAATTCAGCGATGCAATCTCGCGCTGATTCTGTATGTGCTTCAATAGGTTGTTCTCGTCGAAAAGCACTATTATAGCAAGAAAAGCCAATGTAACGGCAAGATACTTGTGCCTGCCAATCCATTTGAAAATATCGCCTATGCTATCGTTCATAATTGTTTAATTAAGATTGTGTTTGCGAAGATAAGTATTTTTCGTTTCTCTTGTACGATAATTGCCGAATTTTATTTACAGCAGGTAAAAAACCAAGCCTGAAGCATTTTCCCGTCAACCCACTCCTAGGTCGGTGTTACTAATCAAAATCTCGGCCTTGGGATTATCCTTTATCGTTGGATAGAGCTCGTCGATGAACCATCGGGCGAGTTTTTCGTCGCGACGTACAGTGGTGCTATTGTTGCAAAAGAGATTTACACTGAAATACTCGAAATAGCGATTGGCAATTGCAATATCATTGAGGATGCGCTCACGACTGTCGCCCGTGGTACAACACAGCAGACACACTCCTTGAAAATATCGGGCAACGTCGGCCGGAGTAACAGCGTCGTGAATACCTTTGTTCCACGCACGACGCAACCGCGGCTCGAAGCTCTCTATTCCGCATCGGAATTTCACTGTGGCCGGAGCAAATTGTGCCGCAAAGGCTTCGAGACGGTGGCGATACATATAGTGTGCCTCGAACCAAAGTGTGTGTATATGCTTCTCGCGCACGACGCGAGCAATCAGTTCGAGCGTTTCATTGTCAATCTCCATTGCCGAGCCCGAGTTTATAATATCGAGTGTGCCATAGATGCCTGTAACCTTTTCCAGCAGTTTACGGTTAAGTTCAAAAGGGGCAGACGAGGTGTCTGTGTGATAATCGCAGAAGGCGCATCGTCCCCAACGGCAACCCAGCCCTTGAATGAGCAGAAACTCGCGCCTGAGCTTTGTGTCAATAACCGAGTATCTATCCATTGTGTCGCTCTTTCAGTATGTATCGCTTAAGTGCAAGAATAACCGCATAGGCCATCGGAGTACCGAAAAAGGCCTCAATGCCCAGCTTCATAAAATATTGAAGGGCAATCATCAGCATAAGGTCGCGCACTGTGAGCGTACCCAAAAAGGCGATGAGCACAAAAGGAATTGTATCGAACAGATAACCGACAACCGAGCTTCCGATGGTACGCACCCATAGGAAACGTCCTTTTGTACGTTTTTTTATGCGCTCCATCAGCCAAGCGTTGGAAAGCTCGCCCAAGAGAAAGCCCACGAGCGAGGCAATGACAATGCGCGGAACATACGAAAATATGCTATTGTAGGCAGCAGCTGATGCGTCGAGATAGTCGGGCGAGGGCATCCACACACCCACCTGCGTACAGACGACAAGCAGTATATTACACGCAAGGGTTGTCCAGATGACATTACGCGCGGTCTTGTAGCCCCAAATTTCGGTTAATACGTCGCCCAGCATATAGGCAAAGGGGAATGTTATTGTACCTGCATCGAAATAGAAAAGGTCGAGAAAGCCAACGACCTTTACAGCCATAATGTTGGATACTAAATAGGATGTAACAAAGAGTGCTGTTACGACGATTAGCGGCATTGTGCCGCCTGCTCGGTTTTTGAAAGGGTTTTCCGATACCTTGTTCATAAGTTAATTTGTTTATCGGCGGCAAAGATACAATCAAGCGAGCAAAAAAATAAAGCTTTCTTTAGATTTTTTACAGCGAGCGCAGAAAATCTTCGAGTTTGCAGAGTCAACCAGCAAGTGCAACATTACGAAATAAATTTGTAAAAGCACT
>CAYYEL010000027.1:0-25485 GCA_964470845.1 uncultured Bacteroidaceae bacterium
ACAACAGGGGTGGAAACCTGGACACCACCGTTCACATCTATAAACCAGTGTCTACCAGAGGGATTGGTAACGACACTGTTCTTTACAGTAGGAACTACGACCTCGCTTACAGTCTCCTGTGCAAAAGAGACCATTGCAATACTGGCAATAGCCAGCGACATCATAAATTTTTTCATACTTGTATTAATTAGATACTTAAAATTATAAATTTCAACCTTGCTCCTCGCTTTTATTTAAACATAACCGATAAAAAAATGTTTGCACCATTACCGCGCACACTACCACTTTACCTAATTAAGTCAATATAGCTTGGTTTGCAAATTTACGTAAATTTTATTAACACTTACACTAAAGCTTATCGAAAAACCACACTGTTAACATATTTTAACTATAAAAATATGCTTTATCAGCTATTTCACGGGGCTTTTCATTGTCAACGGCCGAATTTTCGGTCAATATCACTATCGGGCATTATATACACTATTATTTGCCCGTCGGGCGTGCGAGCCGGCTCATTTGTTCTAAAAAGCGCCGAAATAAGTTCGGACATCTCCTCGGGGGAGAGAATCTGCCCTTTTACAATTGCAACCTTGCGTGCCATAGACAAAGCCAGCCTATGGTGCAACTCCTTATCGCACATATTGCTTGTCTGCTCCATTGCCGAATGTATTATATCCATCAACAACTCCGACGGCGCAAGTCCATCGGCACCGACAGGAGCTCCATTGAGTGAATAGCTGCTGCCACCCAACGACGAGACATCGAAGCCCAAACTCTGAATTTCAGTTGTTATTGCTTCAAGAGCAACCGCCTCGGCAGGGGCAAGCTCTATCCGTTCGGGAAACAGCAGGCCTTGCACGTAGCCTCTCTGAGTACCCAACTGTGCAATATATTTCTCGTACAACACTCTTATGTGTGCGCGTCGCTGATGCACCCACATTAACCCCGACTTTACAGGAATTAACAGATACTGCCCTTTATACTGCGACATTGGCACAAATTCATCAACCGCAAAATGTTGCACCGGTTCCTCGGACGGTGTCGGCGTCATTTGTGGCTCGACCGTTACATCCTCTTCAAATGGCGAGGGGTCAATTACCGGCATTTTTGTATCACCATACAACATTTCCCAATTGTCGCCGCCTCGCTGATAATCGGGTTTTATGCGACGGAAAGGGTTATAATCGGCTTTATATGATATTCGGGGAGCTGCTATGGGTTGATTATCGGTTGCAACATTTATAGCCGGAATTTCGGGCATCTCCTCGGTATCAAAATCGAGCCCCGGGGTTGCATTGAATCGTCCCAACGACTCGCGCACGGCGGCGGCAATGATTTTCCATAGGCTCTGCTCGTCCTCGAATTTTATCTCGGTCTTTGTAGGGTGAATATTTACATCTATTCGCGAGGGCTCGACACTGAAGCACAGAAAAAACGGTACCTGCTCGCCTTGAGGTATCATCTGACTGTATGCCTCCATCACCGCCTTAGCAAAATAGGGGTGTCTCATATATCTTCCATTGACAAAGAAATACTGTTGTGCACCCTTTTTGCGAGCACTCTCGGGAGCACCTACAAAGCCTTTTATTTCGAGAAGCGAGCTACTCACCTGCACCTCGATTAGTTGCGAGCTGATTTTTTTTCCGAAAATATCGAGAATGCGCTTGCGCATCGAAGCGGCGGGAAGCGAGAAAACCTCGGTGTCATTATGCTTGAGGGTAAATTCCACATCGCAGTTTATGAGCGCCACACGCTCGAATTCCGTGATTATGTTATTAAATTCCGTCTGTATTGATTTTAAAAATTTCCTACGAGCCGGAATATTGAAAAACAGATTCTTTACTTTGAAGTTACTGCCCACGGGACACATAACAGCCTCTTGCGCATCGAGTGTCGAGCCCGAGAAGGCTATACGCGTACCGAGGTCGCTGTCGGCACGGCGGGTCAGAAGCTCCACCTGCGACACTGCCACTATCGAAGCTAAGGCCTCGCCTCTGAATCCCATTGTACGCAACGCAAACAGGTCGTCGGCACTTTTTATCTTAGATGTTGCGTGGCGCTCAAATGCCAATCGCGCATCGGTCTCGGACATTCCCGAGCCGTTATCAACAATCTGTATCAGCGTACGTCCGCCGTCGCTTATTATCACATCCACCTTTGTTGCTCCTGCATCGACGGCATTCTCCATAAGTTCCTTTACCACCGAGCCCGGACGCTGCACCACCTCGCCCGCCGCAATCTGATTGGCGACCGAATCGGGCAATAAATGTATTATATCCTGCATATTGGTGTCTATTAGAATGTAAGGTTGCCTGTAACAAGATAATGGAGTATGTAGAGGAACACCACCAATCCCACCAAAATTGCCTTTGTCGAGAAGCGCGTGCCCTCTTCGCGGCGACGCTTAAGGTGTGTAGTCGAGCCGCTTATAGCCTCACGTATCCTCTCGGCGCGTGTCTCCTCTTTCGGAGGCAACATTCCAAGGTCGCGCTTGGCATTCTCAACTATTTTGTCGAGTTTTTCCTTGCGCTCATCAACAAAAATATATTTGTGGTCGAACCTGCGCGGCTCGCGCATCTTAAAAAATCCCATAATATTCCTCCTCTCCTCGTTATTTTATCACCTTATGTTATCGAGCGACGGCAGAGGTATATTTTGTCGCTTCACCTTCTTTAGCATCTGGTCGCGGCGTTTACCTCTCCAATTGAAAATATCTTCCTTACTACGCGGTCGCATATAATCGAGCCACACAAAATTGGGCAAGAAGCGCACCGAGGCCGGAATTTGGCTCATTGGATAGAATATTCCGTCGGCCTTCGTGGGGGCTATTATCTTGTCAACCTCACCATCTTTCATAAAAGCCGATAATCGTCCGGTCTCGGTAGTATTCAATCCAAGAAGCAGACTATCGCTGTCGAGCGGATAATAGCGCACAAGCACACTGCCAATCACCTGCATCTCGGCCAACTTCTTGTTGCGGAAGAAGAATTTCATCTCTTTACCGCTTATTTGATTATAGTTTACCGAATCGACGTGCTCGGCATACAGTGTTTGGTTTATTATGTGTACCCAATCAATCGAGGCTGTGTCCATATACATTTTTATCTCCTCGCCCAGCAGTTGCTGCGTTCCGTACCACAATACAGGATCTTTATACATTGTCATACAACTATCGCGCGTGTCGAACACCAACGAGTCGCACGCAGCCTGAATGTCGCTTCGATAGGCACGTACTTTATGGCAGGCTCTTATCTTGCGGTAGAGCGAGTCGGTGTCTATATTATAAGTAAGAGCCCATATTGTATCGGAGTGCATATATAGTGTATCGACACCTTGCGAAAAGTCCATCACCACCGCACGCCCTGTTACGTAGGCCGAGTCGCTGAGCTCGTCCATAAAGCCATACTCGCCTGTGAGCATATTGCGTGCAACCGTGTCGGTATATACAATATCTCCAAAAACCTCGCTAAAGCCTCGGGCGGCATCATAAAAGAGAGAATCGCCGGTAAGTTCCTTTGTACCGTTTGCCACCACCGAGCGCTTGAGCAATGTTGCCTGACGATTGGCCGTATTATAGCGACCGAGCGACGAGCGTATGTGGTTACTGCCGTTAAAAATATCGGTCGGGCCTACGATTGTGGCAATATTGCTGGCCGTATTATAGTGCAGAGTATCGCTATTGAGCAGGAATTGCGGATTCTGAAGCGCAACGTCATCGGTAAAAACAGCCTCTTTTGTGGTCAGGTCATACTGTCCCCAATGCGAGTCGAGCGTGCTTTGTTCGTCGCTCAATGTTCCACCGTTAAAATAGTAAGCGAGATTTATATTGCGGTCAAAATTGAGGCTGTCGGTCTCAAGCACTGTCGCCTTATCTATCAAGCGTACATTGTTGCGCACACGGGCAATATTCTGCTCGCCATCATAGTCGGCATAATCGCCATAGAGGTAGAGTGTATCGCCCTGCTCCATCCGCACATTACCGAAGGCCTGAACCGAGTTGCGCTTGGTGTAAAGATAGGCACTGTCGCAGTACATATACATACTATCGTGGCGCAATTCGACGTCGCCAACCAGAATTATTGCATCGGGCAGACGCTCTTTGTCGCCTTTTGTTATGTCGGCGTGCAGCATATGCACATAATCTTTCTTGCGACCCGATATTGTGTCGCTGTCAACGGCCTGCTTAATTTGCGCCTCACTCGGTGCTGCAAATATAAGGCTCAAAAAGAATATTGCTGCCTTTACCCTCTGCATCATTTATTATCGTCGTAAAAGACCCAACCGGGATACTTAAATTCGCAATTGCGACTGTCGCGGTTAATCTTTACAAATGTATTCTTTTGCTTAGCTTTTATCCACTCCTCAATCTTGTCGCGACCTGCTTTGTCGAGATAAATATCCTTGAGCTGCTCGTAGTCGTCGCGCAGATTGGCTTTGTGTCCCTCGATTCTCGATTTCAGTTTCACAATTGCACACACTATTTTATCGTTGCTCATACGCATAGTAAAGGGAGCCGATATTTCACCAACCTGCATCCCGTCAACTACTCGGGCAACATCAACGGGCAGGTCTTGCATTTCAAAGCGCGACGATGCAGTACCCTTGTTGTACATAAGACCATAGTTATTGCGCGTCTCTTTATCGTGTGAGATTATCTCGGCAGCCTCTTCAAATGTATATTTCTGTTCTTTTATTTCGCTTGCCACAGTGTCGAGACGCAGCATCATTGTCTTGATACTCTCGTTTGAAAGGCGCGGTTTTTTTAGAATGTGGCGCACTTTGACGCGGTCGCCACGCTTTTCTATCAACTGTATAATGTGGTAGCCATACTCCGATTTTACAATTTTTGATACCTTGTTGGGGTCGGTAAGATTAAATGCCACATTGGCAAAGTCGGGGTCAAACTCGGCACGTGCTCTAAAGTCGAGCTCGCCACCCTTACGTGCCGACGGGCACTCGGAATAGAAAAGAGCAAGGGTCGAGAATGATGTCTCGCCGCTGTTTATACGCTCGGTATAGTCGCGCAACTCGCTTTTTATGCGTTCCTCTTCTTCGGCCTCAATTTCGGGCACCATTGTTATAATCTGTACCTCGACCTGTGATTGAATATAAGGAATGCTGTCCTGTGGCAATGAATTATAATATCGACGCACTAATGCAGGCGACACCTTTATATCGCCCACAATATTGCCCTTTACCGTCTCAATCATTCCTTGGTTACGGAACATATCAAAGAGTTTCTCACGTATAAGGCTCGACTTCATATCAAAGTACTCCTCCATTTTCTCTTTAGAGCCTATTCCTTGGATATACTCCTCTATCCTCTGATCGACACTCTGCATCACATACGACTCGTTAACCTCGACACTGTCGAGTGCCGCTTGGTGCAGGAACAACTGTTGCACAGCAAGCTCCTCGCCAACCACACAGTAAGGGTCGCCCTCGAATTTCTGTCCGTTGGCGAGCCACATTTTTACATTTTCCTCTATTTCGGAACGTAGTATGGCCTTGTCGCCCACTACCCACTCGACGCGGTCTATAATATTATCTTGTGCCTTGAGCCCCGAGAGGGACAAAGCAACCAACAGGCATATAAAAATTCTTTGTCTCATTTATTATCATTTTTTTCTGTATCTGCAAACAAAGCAGAAGATTCATTATCGTAAAAAACTATCTTTCCCTCGTCAATGGCTTTATTGTAAAGGTCGCGCTTAACATTCTTCACAAAATTGGCTTTCATTGAGTTAAGCAACAGACTGTGTATCTCGTCCGAGGCAAGTTCTATGGGTTTATTATCGCCCTTTTTAAGCACTGCAACCACGCTTAGCATATAACGATGGGTGCTATCGGCAACCTCGACAAAATCATCCTTTGCAAGTTTTTTTTCGAGTGTCTCCACTGTCAACGGCATTTTGGCGGCTATCGAGGGCAACGAGTGCCAACTGTCAACAAAATAGTCATAAGTAACAGCATTTGTTATATTGTACTTTTCTATATTCTCGATATTCTCAGGGGTCAGGTTCGCAAGCCACTTGCGCACCGACGAAAGACGGGGCGCAGCGACGGGCAGTTTAAGAAAAATTCCCTGCACCTGCGGTTCTTCGAGTTTAAAAAGTTCGCTGTTGTTATAATAAAAAGTATCTACCTCTTCTTGGGTCAAATTGGGACGCAACTGCTGCTCAATCAATCGTTCCTGATAGATGTTCAAGAGTAGTGCCCTGCGGTAATTCTCGACCAGATGCTCAACCTCTCCCGCGCTCGGTACGTTGCGCTGCGCCATCCGATAGAAAAGTATATCTTCGAGCCATCGACGCACATAATCGTTAACAAATGCCGCACTATCAATTGTTGGCAGAGCCGTTACGTACAGCGCTGCAACATCCTCTTTGTACAGAATATCTTTGCCGATGCCCACCAGAGGCGTACGCCCACGGTGGTCAATCTCGCTCTCGCACGACGTCATTGCAAGCAACGCCGCACACAGTAACATAGGCAATTTGTATATTCTGATAAAGTTCATTTTCAAAAACACCATTGGTGGCTCAGTGGCCAAATATTATCAAACGAGCGAAGAGTAAAGCCTACCTTAAAAACTCTCAGCGAGTGCAGAATATTTTCGCACGCAGTGCAAAGATAGTAAATTAGCTGTTTCATTTGTGGTTATTAACGGTTTTTAGCACCTCATCGTCAACTTCCACTTTAAACTTTTTACGCAATTTCTTGAGCCAACGCTCCTCAAGATATTTTTGATAATCGTTTATAACGTGTCCCTTTACATCCTTATAAGTCTCGGGTTTTTCGAGCAGTGTACCCGCAACGTCCACAAGTGTAAAGCCGCGTTTAAGCGTGCCACCATCGCCCTGTCCGAACACAATCTTATCTACCCAACCATTATCGCCAATTGAGAATATTCCCATTTCTATGCGAATAGTAAATACCGAATCGACATAAAAATTATCCTTCATAATCTGACGATACTCCTCTTGAGGCGCCGTAGCAAATAATTGCTTAGCTTTTTGCATATCCTGCTCGTTGTTAGCATATATTACAGCACCACGATAACGCGGAGTTTCAAATTTATATTTCTTCTTATTCTTTTTAAAGTATTTTGTAAGCCCGGCCTCGTCATTCGATGCCTTATCCCACACCTCACGCGTCGAGACTTCAAAAAACAGCAGGCCGTCGTAATACTCGGTCATAAGATTGCCAAATTCGGGGTATTTTGTCTCAAGCAAGCTATCCTCGCGTGCAAGAGCCTGCTCGGGAGTAATATTCCCGCCCATTTCACGTGCCAACTGACGCCCTTTCATAAGACGAGCCACGTTGCGTATTCCACGTTTCTCAAGCATCGAAATAATCACATCACGATAGTCGCGGTACTGCCCGAAAGGACGCATTCCGTAGCGCTGCACAATGTGATAACCGACAGGCGAACGGAAAGGCTTCGACACCGCACTGTCTGCAAGCGAGAATGCCACATTCTCAAACTCGGGATAAGTTTGTCCGCGCACAACTTCAAACGGTTGCAAGACAGCCTCATTCAGCCCTATAAGTTTAGCAGCATCAGCCATCGATGCCCCACCCTCTATAGCAGCATAAGCCTTGTCAATCACCATTTTAACAGAGTCGGCCACAGCCTGTGCATCCTGCTGTTTTAATGGAATAAAAATGTGCGACACTTTAAGAAAACCGTCAATCACTGCCGAATCCTTGGCATATATTTTATATGCCTCATTCTCAATGTAACTGTGGTCGATAAGATAATTCTCGGCAAGCTGCGCACGATTATTGGCAAGCTCCTCTATGAAACTCGAAAGAGTATCGAGTTGCATAGCCTCGGCCTCGGCCACTTTCAATTTAAAATCGATATACATTGGCAGATACTCTTTTACCGCCTTACGATTCTCGCCCAAAGTAGCATTATTCTTGTTAAGTGCATACTCAAATTCGGAGCGCTTAACCTCTTTTCCATTTATACGCATAAGCACAGGATTACTCTCTTGTGCCATTATTGACATTGCCGACAGCATTAGCAGGGCAACCGCAAACATTCTCTTCATCTGTTCTCTGTACTTTATTGTTTTTACGCAGATTAGAAGCTGTGTCAAAATCTTTTTATTTTGATACAGCTTCTTACCTATATTCTACAAATATGTAACACCATCACTCAAACATCTCGGAAGCATCGTCGAGCCAAGATTACTCTCAAGAGTGGCACGATACATATTCACACAGCACCATTTTACTCGGGACGGCTATAATTAGGCGCCTCGCTGGTTATAGAAACATCGTGAGGATGGCTCTCTTGTACACCGGCATTTGTGATGCGCACAAATTTAGCATCGTGCAGTTTCTCGATATTGGGAGCGCCGCAATATCCCATACCCGAACGCAATCCGCCAACAAGTTGGAAGATTACCTCGTAAAGTGTACCTTTATAAGGCACACGCGCTGCAATACCCTCGGGCACAAGTTTCTTCTTGTCGCGTGTGTCAGCTTGGAAATAACGGTCTTTTGAGCCATTTTCCATTGCCTCAAGCGAGCCCATACCGCGATACGATTTGAATTTACGTCCGTTGAATATGATTGTATCGCCGGGCGATTCCTCGGTACCTGCTACCAACGAACCAATCATCACACAGTTACCACCCGCGGCAAGCGCTTTTACAACGTCGCCCGAATAGCGCAATCCACCGTCGGCAATCAAAGGCACGCCTGTACCCTCAAGCGCCTTTGCCACATCATAGACAGCCGAAAGCTGAGGTACTCCCACACCGGCCACCACACGTGTGGTACATATTGAACCGGGACCGATACCCACCTTAACAGCATCTGCACCGGCCTCGGCAAGCATCTTGGCGGCCTCGCCCGTTGCAACATTTCCAACTACAATATCGATGTGGGGATAAGCAGCCTTAGCCTCTTTGAGCTTGGCAATTACTCCGGCCGAGTGTCCGTGAGCAGTATCAATGATTATTGCATCGACACCGGCATCAACAAGCGCCTTTATACGCTCCATAGCATCAACTGTAACGCCCACCCCGGCAGCAACACGCAAGCGTCCCTTGTTATCTTTGCAGGCCATTGGCTTATCCTTAGCCTTTGTAATATCCTTATAAGTGATAAGACCCACTAATTTGCCATCGGAATCAACCACAGGAAGTTTCTCAATCTTATTCTCGCGCAAAATTGTAGCAGCCGACTCCATATCGGTCTGTTGATGTGTAATAACAAGTTTATCGGCAGGTGTCATCACCTCACAAACAGGGCGTTCCATGGTTGTCTCGAAGCGCAGGTCGCGATTGGTTACAATTCCCACGAGTTTCTTTTCGTCATCTACCACAGGAATACCACCAATATGATACTCGGCCATAAGGTCGAGTGCGCCTTTCACCGTTGCATCTGCGTGAATTGTTACAGGATCATATATCATTCCATTCTCGGCACGTTTAACGATTGCCACCTGATGTGCCTGCTCGGCAATAGACATATTCTTATGAATAACACCTATTCCACCCTCGCGTGCAATTGCAATTGCCATTTTAGCTTCGGTTACCGTATCCATAGCAGCCGTAACAAACGGCACGTTAAGGTCGATATTTCTCGAAAACTTTGTCTTGAGGCTTACATCTTTAGGAAGCACCTCGGAGTAGGCCGGTACCAATAGGACGTCATCAAAGGTAAGACCGTCCATCACAATTTTTTCTGTAATAAAATTCATAAGACTATAGTTTTGTTTTTTATTCTGTCATTTGATTTTAAATTTGAACATATAATTACACCCGAGCCGAAAATCCCGAAACCGATGCTATATATATTCACTTATCTGCTAATTTCATAATCAATTGGCCATTTCCGAGATAAACTTAATGCGCACCAGACGAATCATCTCCTCGTCGTAGTCGCCGCCAAGTTCATCTATCGCAGCCTCTATGCTATCTGTATCTGAATTCTTGAAGTAGTTGTATATCTCTTCAAGATCCTCTTCGTACATCTCATTCTGAAGATAGTAGTCTATGTTAAGTTTGGTACCCGAATAGACTATTGCCTCAATTGCATCGAGCAACTCATCAAACTCTATTCCCTTGCTTATTGCAATATCATCGAGAGCCACTTTTCGGTCGATGGCAGCTATGATGCTTGCATTCTTCGAGCCGATGGCCACTGTACGCACCCTGAAGTCCTCGGGGCGGTCAATCTCGTTCTCTTCGCAGTGACGTTTGATAAGTGCACAGAACTCCTCGCCGTAGCGCTTAGCCTTTCCTGCGCCCACCCCGGGAATATTCTGCAACTCCTCCAATGTTATCGGATAGGTTGTTGCCATAGCTTCGAGCGAGGGATCTTGGAATATAACGTAGGGAGGCAATTCGAGTTGCTTGGCAATTTTCTTTCTAAGGCTCTTGAGCATTGCATACAACTCCGAGTCGGCAGCCGACGAGCTTCCGGCCTGCACGATAGTCTCTTCCTCTTCAAAATCTTTATCTTCGACAATGTAAAACGATTTTGGTTTTTTAAGAAAATCGTGTCCTGCTTTTGTAACCTTCAAAAGGCCATAATTCTCGACGTCTCTATCGAGATAGCCGGCTATTAGCGCCTGACGAATCACAGCATTCCAACGCTTGGCATCATCGCCCTGTCCGCTACCAAAGCATTCGAGCTCCTCGTGCTTGTGCGAAAGTATATCCGAGGTCTCTTTACCCAAGATAACATCTATCACATACTCGGGCTTAAAGTCCTCTTTCAGTGCTATTACAGCCTCAATTACAATTTCGAGCATATCTTGTGCCTCGACCCTCTTCTTGGGATGCTGACAGTTGTCGCAGTTGCCACAATTCTCTATCTCGTACGACTCGCCAAAATAGTGCAGCAAGAGTTTACGGCGACACACCGACGACTCGGCATACGCTGTTGTCTCGCGCAACAATTGTCGGCCTATATACTGCTCGGCCAAAGGCTTGCCTTCGAGAAATTTCTCCAATTTTTGAAGGTCTTTATTATTGTAAAAGGCGATACATTGCCCCTCGCCACCGTCGCGCCCTGCACGGCCTGTCTCTTGGTAGTATCCTTCGAGGCTCTTGGGAATATCATAGTGTATCACATAGCGCACATCGGGCTTGTCAATTCCCATTCCGAATGCTATTGTTGCTACAATAACATCTATTTTTTCCATTATAAAATCGTCCTGTGTCTGCGAGCGCATAGCCGAGTCCATTCCTGCGTGGTAAGCCTTGGCAGCAATGTCATTCACTTTAAGAATCTCGGTAAGTTCCTCCACCTTTTTACGGCTCAGACAATAAATAATGCCCGATTTTCCGGGATTCGACTTTATAAACTTTATAATATCCTTATCGACATTTTTAGTCTTTGGACGCACCTCGTAATAAAGATTGGGGCGATTGAACGACGATTTAAAATCGGGGGCATCCTGTATGCCCAGATTCTTCTTTATATCGTCGCGCACCTTTGTCGTTGCCGTCGCAGTGAGTGCAATGACAGGCGCTTTTCCAATCTCGTTCATTATAGGGTGTATGCGACGATACTCGGGGCGGAAATCGTGTCCCCACTCCGAGATACAATGAGCCTCATCTATCGCATAGAATGATATTTTTATTGACTTGAGAAACTCCACATTCTCTTCTTTTGTAAGAGCCTCGGGAGCGCCATATAGCAGTTTTGTTTTGCCCGATAACACATCGACCTTAACCTCTTCTATCGCCTGCTTGCTCAGAGAGGAATTCAAAAAATGGGCAACGCCATCCTCCTCGCTAAGGTTCCTAATGGCGTCCACCTGATTCTTCATCAAAGCAATAAGCGGAGAAATAACGATGGCCGTACCCTCCATTATGAGCGAAGGAAGCTGATAGCACAGCGATTTACCACCGCCGGTAGGCATCAGCACAAAGGCATCTTTACCATTTAGCAAATTTTTTATAACCGCCTCTTGGTCGCCTTTGAACGTGTCGAATCCGAAATTCTTCTTTAGAACGTCGGTTAAATTTAATTTTTTTGCCATTTATTAAGAAACAATAGTTGATTAAACTCTATTTAGATAACAAAGTTATAAACAACTCTGTCAAAACTACAAATTTTTTGAGTGATATTTTCAAAATATCATAAAAAAAGCACTCAGACGCACTTGAGACACACCTTTAATCTTCAAATAATCGCAGCAAGGCAGAAACAGGCTAAACTTAATTGACTTGATAATATTAAGAACAGGAATTTCGGCGCCGAAATTCCTGTTCTTAATATTCTTATGCCATTATACCGGCGGGCAAGCCTTTAGACAATTGCCCCTCGGCATACTCCTTTGTTATGAGGCATTCTTTTTGGTTGCTCGACGGAATCTCGAACATTTTATCCATCATAATTGTCTCGACAATCGAGCGCAAGCCTCGTGCGCCAAGTTTATACTCAATTGCCTTATCAACTATAAAATCGAGAGTCTCCGGTGCAAAGGTAAGCTCGACACCATCCATCTCCATAAGTTTTATATATTGTTTGATGATGGAGTTTTTCGGCTCTGTCAAGATATTTCGCAATGCACCCCTGTCGAGCGGACGCAACGAAGTAAGAATCGGCAAGCGTCCCACAATCTCGGGGATAAGACCAAAGGAGCGCAAGTCCTGCGGTGTTACATATTTCATAACATCCTTTGAATCTATATTGAGTTTGTTCTGCACCGAGTCGAAACCGACAACGTGGGCATTAAGGCGTTGGGCAATTTTTTTCTCTATACCATCGAATGCCCCACCGCAAATAAATAGGATATTCTTTGTATTTACGGGAATCATTTTTTGGTCGGGGTGCTTACGCCCGCCTTGTGGCGGCACATTCACCACCGAGCCTTCGAGCAGTTTCAAAAGGCCCTGTTGCACGCCCTCGCCGCTAACGTCGCGTGTTATTGACGGATTGTCGCTTTTTCGTGCAATTTTGTCGATTTCATCGATAAAAACGATACCCCTCTCGGCCTCTTCTACTTTGTAATCGGCAACCTGAAGCAGACGTGTGAGAATGCTCTCAATATCCTCACCAACGTAACCGGCCTCGGTAAGTACCGTGGCATCGACAATTGTAAAAGGCACTTTCAACAATCGGGCAATTGTACGCGCAAGCAGTGTCTTGCCCGTTCCCGTACTACCCACCATTATTATATTGCTCTTTTCAATCTCTACCTCATCATCTTTACCATTCTGCATCAAGCGTTTATAGTGATTATACACCGATACTGCAAGAGCACATTTTGCCTCGTCCTGTCCAATTACGTAATTATCGAGGAAGGATTTTATCTCAAGCGGCTGGGGAAGCTCGGTCATACTAAAATCCGAGGCCGAGTGTAACATCTGTTCCTCGCGCAGAATGCCATAGGCCTGCTCTACGCAATTATTGCAGATGTACCCCTCGATGCCTGTCATTAGCATCTCGACCTTATCTTCGCTTCTTCCGCAGAAACTACATCTTTTTTTATTGTGTTTTTCGGCCATCAGCTGTTATTTCTTACGTGTAAGCACACGGTCAATCATTCCATACTCTTTTGCCTCGTGCGATGTCATCCAGAAGTCGCGGTCGCCGTCGGCCCACACTTTATCATAGGGCTGATGACTGTGATCGGCAATAATTGTGTAAAGTTCTTTCTTCAACTTTTGAATCTCGCGTGCGGTAATTTCAATATCGCTTGCCTGTCCCTGCACGCCACCCATAGGCTGATGAATCATCACACGGCTGTGAGTGAGCGCCGAGCGTTTGCCCTCGGCACCGGCCACCAACAGCACCGCAGCCATCGAAGCCGCCATTCCTGTACATATCGTCGCAACGTCGCTCGAAATAAATTGCATCGTATCGTATATTCCCAATCCTGCATAAACCGAGCCACCGGGCGAGTTTATATAGATTGAAATATCCTTGCCGTTATCCACCGAGTCGAGATACAGCAGCTGCGCCTGAAGTGTGTTTGCAGTGTAGTCGTCAATTTGTGTACCCAAGAATATTATTCTATCCATCATAAGGCGCGAAAATACATCCATTTGCGTAACATTCAGTTGACGCTCTTCAAGGATATAAGGGTTCAAATATTGTGCCTGAGCCTTAATAACATCGTCAAGCACCAAGCTATTCATTCCAAGGTGCTTTGTGGCAAATTTTTTAAATTCATCTCTCTCCATACTCTCAGATATTTAAGGGGTTATTATACATTCAGACCTCTCAATCCGACTTTTTGAGCCGAATTGAGGGGTCTTTTGTTATCCTTTATATAGATTTAATCGTTTGAAGCAACCTTTTTGTTGAATTCCTCAACAGAAATTGTCTCCTCGTTAAGAGTTACTGCACCCTTGATGGCAGCAGTCAGCTTAACATCAACAGCACGGTTGATGAGTGCCTCACGTGTTCTATCCTGCTTGAGCATCTCTTTGGCATAATTCTCAAGCATATCATCGGGCACACCGGCCATGCCATACTGTGCAAATTGGTCGCGTGTGGCAGCCTTGGCAACGTCAAGAACATCTGCATCGTTTATCTTAATCTCGTACTTACGTGCAAGTTGCTCCTTGATAAGATGCCAAGAGAGCTCGGTAAGGCTCTTCTGGAAGTCCTCGTCGCTTACGGGAGCATCTTTCTCGGTGCGACCGGCCTCCATAATGCGGCGCAACAGAGCCTCGGGGAATTCCATCTTACCTATGCGCTCCATAAGATAAGAGCGTGTATCGAGCAGAAGTTTATAGTCGCTCTCAACCTCGAAACGCTCGGCAAACTGCTCGGCAATCTTTGCACGGAAATCGGCCTCATTTGTTACAACATCCTTACCGAATGCAGCGTCAAAGACATTCTGGTTAATCTCGCTTGCCACAAAGCGTGTAATCTCGGTGATTGTAAGAGTAAAGTCGCCATTATGAGCAGCAACGTCGCTCTTCTCTACTTTCAGAAGCGAAGCAAGCTCGGCCTCGTTACCATTGTAAGCAGCAAAGGGGTTGAATGTGATAACATCGTCAACCTTTGCACCGCCAAACAGCGCCTTCTGCTCGTCGTTCTTCATATACGAAGGCATAAGCACTGCCTCGCGTACATCCACGCCACCCTCGCAAGCCTCTACAAGGTGTCCCTTGAGCATATCGCCATTTTCGTAAGTCTCAACCTGCTTATACTCGCCACAACGCTGTGCGTAGCTCTGTACCTGCGAATCAATCATCTCGTCGGTAGGCTGTATGCGATAGTAAGGAAGTTTATCCTCGATACCGAGTGTTGCATCGAATTTAGGTGCAAGAGCAATCTCAAACTCAAAAGTAAACTCTTTACCGTTTACAAAATCAATTGTGCTCTGCTGCTCCTCGCAAGGAAGAGGCTCGCCCAACATATCTACGTTGTTCTCCTTTATATACTCAAAAATTTTCTGCTGAAGAATCTTGTTAATCTCCTCGGCCTTTACAGCGGTTCCATACTGTTTCTTGATAAGACCCATAGGCACCATTCCGGGACGGAAGCCGGGAATATTGGCCTTTTGACGGAAGTTCTTGAGAGTTTTCTCTACCTGTGCCGAATAATCGGCCTCAACCACTTTTACAACCAGACGAGCGCTGGTTGCGTCCAAATTTGTCAGTGTAAATTCCATTATAATATTTTTTAAGTTATTCTACTATGAATAAAATTGTACTCTTTTAGGGCAAAAGAGCGTGCATCTGCCGCACGCACACTTATAGTCCTAATTTAGGGCGTGCAAAAATACAACTTTTCGAGCACAAAATCAAGTAATTTGACAATTTGTTCGTTGCAACAAGAAAAATTTACCTATTATCCAAGCAACAATTAAAAAAATCCCCCTGCAACAAAGTTGCAAGAGGAAAGGTTGGTTACAAAGATGCGTGATGCACTTTTATCTTTTCCTATTATAAGCTATTTAAATTTACTCCTCGTCAATTTGGAACTCTTTCTTGCGTAACACAAAGTCCCGACCAAGATATTTCTCGCGCACGATGGAATTTTCGGCAAGCACCTCGGGAGTACCCTCGAAGAGAATACGCCCCTCGAAAAGCAGATAGGCACGGTCGGTAATATTCAGCGTCTCTTGCACATTGTGGTCGGTTATAAGAATACCGATATTCTTATCTTTCAGTTTCCACACAATATACTGAATATCCTCGACAGCAATGGGATCGACACCCGCAAACGGCTCGTCGAGCATTATGAATTTAGGGTCGATGGCAAGACAGCGTGCAATCTCGGTACGTCGGCGCTCGCCACCCGAAAGTCGGCTGCCAAGATTCTTACGCACCTTGTGCAGACGAAATTCATCTATAAGACTTTCGAGTTTCTCCTTCTGATACTCCTTAGGCTTACCCGTCAACTCAAGCACCGATGCGATATTATCCTCGACACTCATATTGCGAAAAACACTGGCCTCCTGAGCCAAATATCCTATACCTATACGCGCACGCTTATACACCGGATAATCGGTAATTTCGAGGTCGTTCATAAAGATACGGCCTCCATTAGGCACAACAAGCCCCGTGGTCATATAGAACGACGTAGTTTTTCCTGCGCCATTAGGCCCCAAAAGCCCCACAATCTCACCCTGACGCACATTGAACGAGACGTTATTTACAACGGTTCGTTTGCCGTAACGCTTCACCAGCCCCTCGGTGCGCAGCACCATACCCTCGCCGGCGGCCGCCACAATATTTTCGTTATTATTCTCCATCTTGCAACAAGATTATTTAGGGCGAAGATAATGCAATTTTGGTTTATTAGCAACAAAATCTGTCTCCGAAGGAGCATTTTGTTACTGAAAATTGAAAACTATCATAAATATTAACATTTATTTAGCCAATAAAAGAGTACCTTTGCGCAATGAATATTGTATCAAGATGATTATTGTTGATTCTATAAGTACTTTTGGAAAATATCTGATGTTGATGCGCAAAGTCTTTGCCCGTCCCGAGAGTATGAAGATGTTTTTCAGACAGTTTCTGCGCGAAATTTATCAATTGGGAATAAACTCTATTCCCATTGTGTTACTAATATCTTTTTTCATAGGCGCAGTAATATGTATTCAGATGAAACTGAATATTGAGAGCGCTTGGATGCCTAAATTCGTTGTCGGATACGCCACGCGCGAGATTCTTATCCTTGAATTTTCTTCATCGATAATGTGTCTCATCCTCTCGGGCAAGGTAGGTTCAAACATAACCTCAGAGATTGGCACTATGCGTGTAACCCAGCAGATTGACGCAATGGAAATTATGGGTGTAAACTCGGCCAATTTCCTGATATTCCCCAAGATAACGGCGCTGATTGCGATGATTCCCGTGCTTGTGATTTTCAGCATAGGTGCAGGAATTGCCGGTGCATACGCCATCGGAATATTTACAGGCATAATGACTCCCGACGACCTCACCACAGGCCTTCAATATGAATTTTCGCAGTGGTACATCTGGTGCAGCATCATAAAATCACTCTTCTTCGCTTACATAATCTCGTCGGTAGCCTCCTACTATGGCTATTGCGTCGAAGGAGGTTCCATTGAGGTGGGCAAGGCAAGCACCGACTCGGTTGTCAGTTGCAGCGTGCTCATTCTGTTTGCCGATATAGTATTAACCCAGCTTCTTATGCAATGATAGAGCTTAAAAACATAGAAAAGAGTTTCACCGGGCAAAATGTGCTCAACAATATAAACGCCACATTTGAAAATGGCAAGACCAATCTTATCATAGGCAAGAGCGGCGCCGGAAAGACCGTGCTCTTAAAGTGCATAGTCGGGCTGCTTGCTCCCGACAGAGGCAAAGTGCTGTACGATGGACGCAATGTGCTCACATTCAGCAAACACGAGCGTCTGATGCTGCGCCGCGAGATGGGAATGCTATTTCAGAGTGCCGCCCTATTCGACTCGATGAGCGTACTCGAAAATGTAATGTTCCCCCTTGAGATGTTCTCGGATAAGAGTTACGACGAAAAACTGCGACGCGCCCGCTTCTGCCTTGAGCGAGTAAATATGCTCGAAGCGCAAGACAAAAGCCCCGAAGAGCTATCGGGCGGTATGCAGAAACGCGCAGCCATTGCCCGTGCAATTGCCCTTGAACCTAAATACCTCTTCTGTGACGAGCCCAATTCGGGCCTCGACCCACAAACCTCACTCATCATCGACGAGCTTATCCACGATATTACCACCGAATACAATATAACCACGATTGTAAACACCCACGATATGAATTCCGTGATGGGCATAGGCGACCACATTGTTTTTCTGGCCGGCGGAAAGCTCGAATGGGAGGGTAACAAGGATAACATCTTGGATTCAAACAGCAAACTGCTGAACGATTTTCTATTCTCGTCCGACCTTTTGCGCAAAGTAAAGGAAAGAGGCGGAAAGTAACACTCGCCACTCAAATAATAATTCCCCCGACTCTTTTTCTGTACGAGAAAAGGAATCGGGGGAATTATCTTATATCACCTATTTCTATCTAAAGGCGCAGAAACCGGCTCACTACCGCTCACCTATTTCTGACGAATAAATATGTTGATGGGTATTCCCGAGAAGTTCCATTTTTCACGGATTTTATTCTCAAGGAAGCGTTTGTAAGGCTCGCGCACATACTGCGGCAAATTGGCAAAGAAAAGGAACGTAGGCACGCGCTTCTCGGGCAACTGCATACAGTATTTTATCTTGATATACTTACCCTTAATCGATGGGGGCGGATAGGCCTCGATAAGCGGCAGCATCTCCTCATTGAATCTCGCGGTCGAGATTTTTGTCTTTGAGTTAAGATACACCTCCTTGGCCATTTCCAACACCTTAAACACGCGCTGCTTGGTAACAGCCGAGGTAAAAATGATGGGAAAATCGACAAATGGTGCTACACGTTCGCGGATGGCATTTTCAAAAAATTTCATCACCTTCTCACTCTTATCCTCGACAAGATCCCACTTATTCACCACCACAACAAGCCCCTTTTGGTTGCGCTGAACAATTGAGAAGATATTAAGATCTTGCGACTCAATGCCTCGTGTAGCATCAATCATAAGAATGCACACATCGCTATTCTCAATTGCTCGAATAGAACGCAGTACCGAATAATACTCAATATCCTCGCTCACCTTGCTCTTTTTGCGTATTCCGGCTGTATCGACAAGATAAAAATCGAATCCGAATTTTGTATATCGCGTAAGAATAGAGTCGCGTGTTGTACCGGCAATATTGGTTACAATATTGCGTTCCTCGCCCAAGAACACATTTATAATTGAGCTTTTACCGGCATTGGGACGCCCCACTACCGCAAAGCGTGGAATATCATCCTCGGGTGTCTCCTCGGCATCTTTTGTAAATTTAGAGACAATCACGTCGAGCAGGTCGCCCGTACCGCTGCCGTTGGCCGCCGAGATACAGTACATATCCCCAAGGCCCAAAGAATAAAACTCGGCGGCATTATACTGCATCTCGTATGTATCAACCTTATTGGCAACTACAAGCACAGGTTTTTTAGAGCGACGCAGCATCGATGCCATCTCGTCGTCAAGATCGGTAAGGCCGTTCATAGTATCTACTACAAACAGAATCACATCGGCCTCGTCCATTGCAAGCGTTACCTGCTCGCGTATGGCCTCCTCGAACACATCGTCCGAGTTTACCACCCAACCACCTGTATCGACAAGCGAGAATTCTTTACCGCACCATTGGCAACGTCCATACTGACGGTCGCGCGTGGTGCCGGCCTCGTCTGATATTATCGCCTGACGCGTCTCGGTGAGGCGGTTGAAAAGGGTCGATTTTCCCACATTGGGGCGACCCACTATTGCTACTAAATTTCCCATCGTTACAGAAGCGGTTATTTTTTACTAATCAATCTTTTTGGTCGTATCCGAATCGGCGCAGCTGTTTGTCGCTGTTACGCCAGTCTTTATCAACCTTTACATATATCTCAAGGAATATTCTCTTACCGAAGAATTTCTCAAGCTCGCGACGAGCGTCTGTTGCCACACGCTTCAGAGCCGCACCCTCGTGCCCGATGATTATTCCCTTTTGTGAATCGCGCTCGACATATATGAGTGCCTTAATGTATATGCTGCCGTCTTTCTCTTTAAAGTGCTCCACCGCAGCCTCGCACACGTAAGGTATCTCCTTGTCGTAGTGCAAAAGAATCTTCTCGCGGATAATTTCTGTTACAAAGAAACGTGCAGGCTTGTCGGTGAGCGCATCCTTGTCAAAATAAGGAGGCGACTCGGGCAGAAGCTCCATAATGCGACGCATCACCGTATCGACGTTGAATTTTGCCAATGCCGATATTGGAAGAATCTCGGCCTCGGGAATAATTTCGTGCCACTGCTCAACTTTCTTTATAAGCTCGGCCTGATTGCTCAGGTCAATCTTGTTTATAAGTACAAGAATGGGAACGTCTAATTTGCGCACCTCGTCGATAAAATCGCTGTTTTTCTCGGGGCTCTCGACCATATCAGTTACATAGAGTAACACATCGGCATCCCTGAGTGCCGAGCGCGAGAAACGCAGCATAGCCTCTTGTAGCTTATAGTTGGGCTTTAACACTCCCGGAGTATCTGAAAAGACAATCTGAGCCTCGTCGGTGTTCAAAATTCCCATAATACGATGACGCGTTGTCTGCGCCTTGAATGTGGCAATGGATATTCTCTCGCCCACCAACAAATTCATCAGTGTCGATTTTCCTACATTGGGGTTGCCCACTATATTTACAAAGCCTGCCTTATGCATAAATTCTCTTCTTTTAAGAAATAAGGACGCACCGTCCCATTGTGGTGGTGCGTCCTTTGTTACGTAATTTACCGGCTGTCGCCATTGACGCAGCCTCTCCTACTGTGTTATTTCAGACTGCTGCCTCTTTCTCGATAGCGAGCTTGCCTCTGTAATAACCGCACGCACCACATACGGTGTGATATACGTGCCACTCGCCGCAGTTGGGGCAAATTGCCAATGTAGGAGCTACTGCCTTATCGTGAGTTCTTCTCTTGGCAGTTCTTGTCTTTGACTGTCTTCTTTTAGGATGTGCCATTTTTCTAACTTTTTAATTATCTATTTGTATATTTTTCAAACTTTCCCAACGGGGGTCGATTGCAACGCTTGCATCATCTTCCTCGACTTGCTCGTCGTCCGAGACAACCGCCCCGTGTTTTTTCAATTTACCTGTCATCTCGTGGTTGCACTTACCCGGAGCGTGTACACGCTTCATCGGCAAAGCAAGCACTATAAACTCATATAAATACCACGCAATGTTTATCTCGCCATCGGCCTCGGGCACTACAACAACATCGCCATCATCGGCAAAGCTATCGCCCAGACGCACGCGCAATGTCTCCTCGGTTGCGACCTCAACCTCAAGGTCGTCGAGACACCTGTCGCAAGGCACAATCACCGTTCCCTCAATAACAAACGTAAAATCGAAAATGTCGCGTTTTTTGTGCAACACCACACTCGCTTTTACAGTTCCTCGCTGAAACTCCTCACCCTCAATATCGGCAAAAAAGCCATTATCAAGGTCAAATTCCATTTTCAGAGTATCGGTTTTTAGTCCCTTAAGCTCTACTCTGTACTTATCAAAACGTCCCATCGCTCCTATAATCAACACTTTAATTTATAATAAGCCTGTCTAAAGCAGTATAAAACCTTGGTATTTTCCGAATTTGCGCACAAAGATACAAATAAAATTCTGTTCCACACTCTTAAAACAGCAAAATCTTAACTAATAAGCGTAAATTTTGGCTAAAAACAGATGTTTATGCCCTATTAGAGGCCAAATGATTGCTCAAATGAGGTAGGAAACAATCAAAAAACACATCTTATTTCTTCAGTTCGACACAGAAAGTCGTTCCTTTACCCGGTTCGGACAACTTTACAAAGATACGTCCGCGGTGATACTGTTCCACGATACGTTTGGCAAGCGAAAGACCAAGCCCCCAACCACGTTTCTTGGTTGTATATCCCGGCTCGAAGACAGTCTTAAAACGCGATTTTGCAATACCCTTGCCCGTATCTGCCACCTCGACATAAGCACAATTATCATCCTGAGTAACAGTAAAAGTAATTGTCCCCACACCATCCATCGCATCAATGGCATTCTTACACAAATTCTCGAACACCCACTCAATGAGCGGTGCATTCATACGCACAAGCAAAGGCCTCTTAGGAAAATTGCACACAAACTGCACCTTATTAGAGGTGCGACGACGAAAATAATCGACTACACGGTCGAGTAGGTCGAGTAACTCCTCAGACGTCGGCTCGGGCTTGGAGCCAATCTTCGAGAAACGCTCGGCCACCGTCTGCAAGCGGCTTACATCCTTACCCATCTCGCACAACATCTCATCATCGGGATACTTCTCGCGCAACACCTCGCTCCACGCCATAAGCGACGAAATTGGCGTGCCCAACTGATGCGCAGTCTCTTTAGAGAGCCCCACCCACACTTTATTTTGTTCGGCACGCTTCGAGCTGACAATCGCCACAAGGCAGATTAGGAAAAACAGAAGCACCACCAACAACTGCACGTACGGATAATAAGAGAGACGTTGCAACAGCAACGAATCGTCGTAACACACCTCGAAGTAGTCGTCGCCACCCATATCAATGCGTATAATATGGTCGTTGGCCCGCATCTTCGAAACCATTTGCAACAGCACAGTGAGCGAGTCCTCGCCCTCTTGAATCACAATATTACGATGATTATTTATCGCACCCTTATTATCGAGCACAACCACAGGAATAATATCATTACCGCTGAGCACAGCAAGCACAAGATTAAGGTCGGTATTCTCATCGGCACTATTAAGCGAGCGCATAGCCTCGGCCCACACCTGCATCTTATTAAGCTCCTCCTTTTTAAGGTCGGACGTAAGCGCGTGCGACACATACAGCGAAGCAACTGCAATAACGGCAGCAATTGCAATAAGCAGATATTTTACATTATTAAAATTCTTGAACCACTGCATAATAATACATTCTCCTCTACTGCTAATAAACGCAAAAAGAAGAAAAATATTATATCGACCACCCAAAAAGAACACCCTATAATAACAATTGAGTGTTAACATAAAGCTAACACTCAATTATAATAAGAACTATTCAATGACAGGTCGCACCGGATAACCGCAACACCTCGATTCACCAGACATCAATTTAGATACACTAAAAAAGCAACCGCACGCATCAGTATACCAAGGATCATAAATAGTACTTGTCCAGTAACCGGAGGTCCCGGAAAGTAAAGTCTCACTATAACCACTATAACCACCCACTGCTGGCAAAAATATACTATTTTGCTGCTCATTGAGCTTTGAAGTTATTTTGTAACCTTTAACGCCATTAACTGTAGTCCACTTCCAAGAACACTTCGTAATAAGTTCCTCCATCTCGGCTTTTGTAGGCATACGCCAACCATTACCTAACTTTACTTGAGCAACATCATCCTCGGGTTCAAGAACGGTCTTATTATCAAACCACTCGGAATCATTGTTTGTATTATACTTTAATATAGTCAAATTATCTACTACCGTATCATGAATAGCAAACTTATAATTATACCATTTGTAAAAAGCCTTCTCCTCAATCTCGCCCCAAGCATAATATCCACCGGCCTCCTCGGGCTTAGTAGCCCCGACATTACAGCAAGCCCACTTTACACTAAGCCCCAAGTCCACAGCGTGAATATGATTATTATTGTCGCAACCTATAAAATACCACAAAGCAAAGGTTTGAGGTTCACTTGTACTATATTGTTGCTCGTATCCACCAACAACATAAACGCCCAATTTTATATCCTTGCGATGCTCAACAAAATCTTTTTTGTTAACCTTAAACTGCAATTCCAATGTATCGGTATCAGCCCCCATATACTCATCCTGCGAGGGATTACCCTTTTTCCCAAAATCAGATGGATAATAATGATATTTTTTATTATCATCCAAATAATAAACACCCCACTCAGCAATCATCTCCAATGAAGCAATATGCCCCGTAACATTATAATTCAATATTACAGAATCGCCTCTTAATTCCTTGGAAACATATTCAAATTTTGTAATATGCCCATCCAAGGCACTAATCTCATAAATATCGTCATAAGCTATATGATTAGCGTTAACATTATGGGCTTCGTCCAGCAGACGACTATTCCTAATAAATCCCTTAAACAACAGCCTCTTGCCACTGCTCGGTACATTTTTTACTATCTTAAGAGACTGCGACTCCGTGTCTCTGTTATTCAATAACACCTCATATTTATAATGCGGAACACTCCTATTATAGTAAGGCACAGAATCATAATAGCCCACAACTCCACAGCTTATAGCATTACGTGCAAGATTCTCGGGTTCATCATAATATTTATGATACAGATGCGATGGGATAGTATTAACACCATCAACCCTAAGAAAAATCTCAATATTCTTACTATCCACCTTTGAAATACTGTCCACAACTATCTTGCAGTTGCCATAAGCCAAATTCCTATAAGGCTTATAGAGAGACGAATCATTCTTTTCGCACAACACACTGAAAGGCACGACTGTAAAATCCACAGAACCATCTAAAAAATCGGAAGCCCTGTTCGCATAACTATTTATCACATCATCAAGAAAAGCATAAACATCGGCATTAAACAAGCTTATATCCGAAATTTCAGCATCGCCCAAATTAGCTAACAACCTAAGAGCGTTTTTCAAAAAAGCAGTATCGAACAAATTATTTGCACTCACCGAAGAGTGCGACAGCAACTCATCCTCGGAACAATTGACCATAGACCCACAAAGAGCACCATCGGCATCAAACCAACTCAGCAGATAATAACCCTCGGTGCGTGTTACATAAGCACAGTTGCTGCCATTGCCAACCTCAAGTACCACACCCTGCTCATTCAACAGGAGGTAAAGCCCTCCACCATCTCCTGCCAAAATATAATATTTTATATAATTATTTATCCTATCAAATGAAGCAACCATATAATCGCCATCCAAGCACAAACCATCGTCCCAACCCTGAAGTTCCTTTAAAGGAATTCTTTTGTATCCGTCAACCTTGTCCGAGGGCTCGCAGTCGCACTTATCCGAAGCATCGCATCCACACTCACCCTGTACACAATCGCACACTTGCGACGAGGGGTCGCACTCACACTTATTCGACGTGTCGCATCCACACTCACCCTGTACACAATCGCACACTTGCAACAAAGGGTCGCACGTACAATTACTATTAAAATATTTTTTTGTTTCAATGCAAGAGCACAACAGACAGCATACAAGCAAATAAAAGCACAATGCCGGCATAGAGAAAACCTTCATACAATGATATTGATTAAATAAACAATCGTGATACACATTCTTTATTATGCAAAATTTCTGTAAAAATAGGTTATTTTCTCCTATTCTTCAATAATATTCATAAGATTCTCCAAAAAAATAACCACAGACGGACACAAAGAAATAGAGAGCCTTAGCATTGTAACTAAAGCTCTCCTCAAAAAAAAGTGGCGATGACCT
>CAYYEL010000028.1:0-25460 GCA_964470845.1 uncultured Bacteroidaceae bacterium
CGATGGTGCTTCGGCCTATAAAGATGCCGATTTTGTAGTCATCGCAGCACCCACAAACTACGACCCACAGAAGAATTTCTTCGACACATCGGCAGTAGAGGCTGTAATAGATCTTGTGCTCGATACCAATCCCGACGCTGTAATGGTTATTAAGAGTACAATTCCCGTAGGTTACTGTCGCAGTCTGTATGTAAAATATGCCAAGCGTTTTGCAACCGACGAGAAACTTGCCGGCAAGACATTCAATTTGCTTTTCTCACCCGAGTTTCTGCGCGAGAGCAAGGCGTTGTACGACAACCTCTACCCCAGCCGTATAATAGTGGGTTCGCCCAAGATGATAGATAAGTTTCCCGAAGAGAACAATGCAATAACAGCAACTGCGAATCACGATAAACTGCAGCAAGCAGCCAAAACATTTGCAGCACTACTGCAACAGGGTGCAATAAAAGAGAACATCCCTACCCTGTTTATGGGACTTAAAGAGGCCGAGGCTGTAAAACTCTTTGCAAATACCTACCTTGCACTGCGCGTAAGCTACTTTAACGAGCTCGACACATACGCCGAGGTAAAAGGTCTCGATGCATCGGCAATAATTCAAGGCGTTGGCCTCGACCCCCGCATTGGCGACCATTACAACAATCCCTCATTCGGTTACGGAGGCTATTGTCTGCCCAAAGACACAAAGCAGCTATTGGCCAACTATCAGGATGTTCCGCAAGATATGATGAGCGCAATTGTCGAGAGTAACAAGACACGTAAAGACTTTATTGCCGACCAAGTGTTGCGCAAGGCCGGATACTACGACTATTACAGCAAAGGCGACTATAATGCAGGCGAAGAGAAACAATGCATCGTGGGCGTATTCCGTCTTACAATGAAGAGTAACAGCGACAATTTCCGTCAGTCGTCTATCCAAGGAGTGATGAAACGCATAAAAGCCAAAGGAGCCGAAGTTATTATATACGAGCCTACCCTTGAAAATGGTAGCACATTCTTTGGCAGTCGCATAGTAAACAACCTCGACGAGTTTAAACTGCAATCGCAGGCAATCATTGCCAACCGATACGACAGCTGCCTCGACGACGTTAAAGAAAAGGTCTATACACGCGATATATTCCAAAGAGATTAAAAGAAAAAGTATGAAACTTTGCTTGATATACAACTACGCTCAACATTACAGAACAAGCATATTCAAACTCATTGACAAGGAGTTTGACTGCGACTTTGTCTTTGGCGACTCTATGGGAGATGTCAAAAAAATGGACTACACCCTATTGAAAGGAAATGTCAAGGAGGTACATAACAAAACTATGCGCGGAGCCTATTTCCAACAAGGCGTGTTGCAACTGCTACGGCAAAAATACGACAGGTATATTATGCTTGGCGAGACACGCTGCATAAGCACTTGGCTATTCCTACTTTTTTCAAAATTCTACAGAAAAAAGAAAGTGTATTTGTGGTCGCACGGTTGGTATGGCAAAGAGAGTAGAGCCGAGCGCATTATAAAGAAAGTTTTGTTCAAATTAGCCGATGGAACATTTCTTTATGGAAATTATGCACGCGAATTGATGATAAAGGAAGGGTTCAACAGAGACAAACTATTTGTAATACACAACTCCCTTGCATACGACGAGCAACTTGAAACACGCAAGCATCTAAAGCCCACAGAAATTTATACCAAACATTTTGGCAACAACAACCCCAACCTTGTATTTGTTGGTCGCCTGACGAAAGTGAAAAAACTCGATATGATATTTCACGCAATGTCAAAAAGCAAAACAAAAGGCATTGAATACAATTTGACATTGATAGGTGGTGGTGAGAAAAAGGAGGAACTTGAAAAACTTACAAAGCAACTGAATTTGACTGAAAATGTATGGTTTTATGGTCCTTGTTACAACGAGGTTGAATTAGGTAACCTCATTTACAATGCCGATTTATGCGTTTCGCCGGGTAATGTGGGGCTTACAGCAATGCATTCACTTGTATTCGGTACTCCGGTAATAACGCACAACCATTTCCCACTACAGATGCCCGAGTTTGAATCAATAAGAGAAGGAGAAACTGGTACATTCTTTGAATATGAAAACATAGATTCTCTGACACAAAAAATTGATGAATGGTTTAGCACGCCGCGTAATAGAGAAGATATTCGCAAAATGTGTATGAAAGAGATTGATGAATATTGGACACCATATTATCAGATAGAAATCCTTAAAAAGAATATTAAATAAAAGTATGGATATCATAAGAAAAATAGGGCGTGCCGTTAAAGCTTTCTATTACAGAAAGAAATACAGATTAAGGTATGTGGATTCTACTATATATTTTGGAGGTAAATCTCAAATTAGCCGGGATCTGCGTGCCGAACACAATGTTTACATCGGTCCAAATTGCTTGATATATCCCAAAGTCGCAATCGGAGCATACACTATGCTGGCAAATGATGTTCGTATTATTGGAGGAGACCATCGGTATGACATTCCCGGTAGGCCAATGATATTTTCAGGAAGAGCCGAGTTAAAGCCGACAACCATAGGTCGTGATTGCTGGATTGGTGCATATTCTATAATAATGTGCGGAGTTAATATTGGTGAAGGAAGTATTATTGCAGCCGGGTCCATTGTAACAAAAGATGTTGAACCGTATTCCATATATGGAGGAATACCCGCAAAAAAAATAAAAAACCGATTCAACAATGAAGAGGATGTCAAAAAGCACAAAGGTATGTTAAGCAATACTAAATATAACACATTTACCAACAATATGTTATGTGAAAACATAAATAAATGTTGCTAACACAATATTACCAATAAACAGAATAATAGAACAACTGCCTAAATCTATTAGTCTTCAAAAATTAACCAAAGATAAATGTTTATAAGAATAATTTTATTATACTTTGAATACCTATTCCTAAAATGCAAATATTGGAATAAGGTACATTTTAATGGTTTTACAATTTGCCATTCTTTCCCAAATTCAGAGATAGTATTCGAGCACAAAAACGGAGAAGGAATAACAATAATAAATAGTTCTACACTGAGTAATATGGTAGGACTGTATCAGCGTACAATAATTGTGTCCCGTTATGGTGGTAAGATATCTATAGGTTCAGGATGTGGAATAAGCGGAACAACAATATATGCAATGAATTCCATTAAGATTGGTAATAATGTTCTCATTGGTGGCAATTGTAAAATCATAGACAACGATTTTCACCCTTTGCCTGCATCGCAAAGAATTAACCAAAGAGTCGAAGATATAAAGACAAGACCTATTGAAATTGGTGAGGGGTGTTTCGTTGGCGCCAATTCCATCATTCTCAAAGGTGTCAAGTTAGGCAAAAACTGTGTAGTAGGAGCAGGTAGCGTTGTATCTGGTACATTCCCGGATAATGTTGTCATAGCAGGAAATCCGGCACGCATAATTAAAGATAATAAGTAATATTGCCTTGTCGATATACAACCTCAATTAAAAAAAGTATGTTTGACAACGCTCAAAATAACAAATACATCGCAAAGAACACATAAATGCCTTACACGAGATTAAATGTGCAATTTAGACGAGAAAGATTTGAAGAAAATGTGTAAACATATAAAAGAGCCGGAAAAGTATATAGAAACCATAAACGAACTGGCACAACAATAATACTATTTTATTACAAAAATCTTTAGATTATAAAATTAAATAATTCAGCAATATGTTCAACCTAAAGAAATTCATTTCGGACAGCGTAACATTCCGTCCCGAAAGTATGTTCGCTGCCGATATTAAAGCGAACAGCAAGCAACTAACCCAAGAGATTGAAGGCAAGAGTGTGTGCGTCATTGGTGGCGCTGGTTCCATTGGCTCATCATTTATACGTGCTGTCCTGCCATTCAAGCCCTCGAAATTGATAGTTGTAGATCTCAACGAGAACGGCCTTGCCGAATTAACACGCGACATACGTTCAACATACGGTATGTATGTACCCGAAGAATACAGAACATACACTTTGAACTTCGCCGACCCAATCTTTGAGCGCATTTTCCGCGAGGAGAAGGGTTTTGACATTGTTGCAAATTTTTCGGCGCACAAGCACGTGCGTAGCGAGAAGGACAAATATTCAGTACAGGCGCTTATTGAGAATAATGACATAAAAGCAAAGAAATTTATGGACTTGCTTTGCGTCTATCCGCCAAAGCACTTCTTCTGCGTATCAACAGACAAGGCTGCCAACCCTGTAAACATTATGGGCGCTAGCAAGCGCATTATGGAAGATTTAATTCTTGCCTATGCTGACAAATTCAAGGTTACCACCGCACGCTTTGCCAATGTTGCATTCTCAAACGGTTCATTGCCCGCAGGTTGGTTGGAACGTGTAAGCAAGAAACAACCACTTGCTGCACCAAATGATGTAAAACGTTACTTTGTTTCACTTGAAGAGAGCGGACAGATTTGTATGCTTGCCTGCATACTTGGCAAGAACGCTGAGATATTCTTCCCAAAATTGGGTGAGGATCAGATGCTCACTTTTTCAAGTATCTGTGATAAATATGTCGAGACAATTGGTTGTGAAAAAGTGCTTTGTAACACCGACGAGGAAGCAAAGAAATTTGCAAATGAGATGTCGTACGACACAGATAAGTATCCTGTGGTATATTTCAAGAGCGATACCACCGGTGAAAAGGCATACGAGGAATTCTACATCCCGGGCGAGAAAATCAATATGGAGCGTTTTATAAGTCTTGGTGTAATTGAAGAAACAAGCCGCCGTCCAATGTGTGAGATTGAGACATTCTTTACAGAGATTGAGGACATTTTCGCAAGTCCCGAATTTGCCAAGGAGGATGTCGTGAAAGCAATTAAGCGCTTTATTCCCAATTTTGAGCACGAAGAGAAAGGCAAGAATCTTGACCAAAAAATGTAAAACAATGAGACAATTAAACATTGAACTTAGCAGAATTGCATCGATAGTACTAATACTATTGGTGCATTCTAACCAAACATAATGGAGTTGTACATTTGTTAATTGCATACAACAGCCCATTGGTTATTTTCTCTTCGATTTGCTTTTTCTATATTTTGAAAAACAGAATATACCATCAAACAAAATTATTAACCACATTGCAAAATCAACACTTGGTATCTTGTTGTTCCACGCTTCAACATTGAATGGCTCTCCAATTTGGAAATATTTAAAAATCTATTTCAAAAGTTTAACCAACAATTTTAAGTTTACGAACATATTCTTGTGGGGAGGTGCAATAATTCTTTTCTTTATCATTGCTGTAGCTGTTGACCAGCTAAGGTTATATTTATCAGACAAGGCATTAAAAAAACTTTAAATAAAAACAATATGGCTTACAAAATTCCATTGTTCAATTTGAACTTCGACGGCAAAGAAGCGCAGGCCGCTTACGACACTATTCAATCGGGTTGGATTTCTACAGGTCCGAAATGTGAAGAACTTGAAAAGATGTTCATCGATATGTTCCATGTGAACTATGCAGTGAGTATCAGCAACTGCACCGACGCATTGCATCTTTGTTGCTTAGCCTGTGGCGTAGGGCAAGGTGATGAGGTGCTTTGCCCTTCACTAACCTTTGCTGCATCGGCAAATTGCATACGCTACGTAGGTGCAACACCTGTTTTCTGTGATATTGTCGGTCCCGACCACATAAATATAGATCCGGCAGAAATAGAGAAGAAGATTACAGACAAAACAAAAGCCATTCTTGTTGTTCATATGGCCGGTTTCCCTTGTAAAATGGACGAGATTATGGCTATTGCCAAAAAGCATAACCTCAAAGTCATAGAGGATGCTTGCCACGGTCCACTCTCGGAGTACAAGGGTGTTAAACTTGGAACAATCGGCGATTGTGCAGCATACAGTTTCTTCTCAAACAAGAACATCAGCACCGGCGAGGGAGGTATGCTCATCACGAACAGCAAGGAAATTGCCGACAAGGTGCGTCTGCTGCGTTCACACGGTATGACAACAATGAGTTACCAACGTGCCGGCGGGCACGCTACAGCCTATGATATCGTAGAGCTTGGCTATAATTTTCGCCTCGACGACATACACGCAGCTATAGCCATAGAACAGTTGAAGAAACTCCCCGCAGACCTTGAAAAGCGTATAGCGGTGCGTGAGCGTTACCTGCAGAATCTTTCAAAGGTTGCAAACATCGTCGTTCCGTTTGCCGACAATACAGAGTTTGTATCGAACTATATTATGCCTATTGTGCTTACAAAAGGCACAGTAGAGGATCGCGACAAGATACGCGAAGGCATCCATGCAGCAGGTATTCAAACATCGGTACACTACCCTGCAATACACCGTTTCTCAATATACAAGGACTATGGCGCAGTGTTGCCACAGACCGAGTATGTAACCGAACACGAAATTACACTTCCTATGTACGCATCACTTACAATGGAGCAGGTCGATTTCATTTGTGAAACAGTTGATAGAGTAATAAATGGATAAAAAAACCATAATGATTTTTGGTGTCGGCGAGCTCCAGAAATCTATAATTAAAAGAGCAAAGACCATGGGGCTATTCGTTGTAGGAATAGACCCATGTGCCGATGCTTGTTGCCGCGATGATGTTGACGCTTTTGAAATTGTTGGTGGTCAGGATTATGAAGGCACTCTTGCTGTTGCACGCAAGTACAACATCTGCGCAGTAGTAACGGCTGCTACCGACAAGCCACTTGTTATGATGGCACGTGTGGCAAAGGAACTGAATTTGCCATTCTACAGCGAAGAAACAGCGCAGATTTCAACCGACAAATTTAGGATGAAAGAGTGTTTCAGGAAAGCCGGAATTCCTTGCGCCAACGGCGGCCTAATAAAAAGCATAGACGAGGCCGAAGGATTAGCCTACCCTGTCATCCTCAAGCCTCGCGACAACTCAGGCAGCCGTGGTGTTATTCTCTGCAACAACAAGGCAGAATTTGAAGTTGCTTTCAACGAGGCAATGCAATATACAAAACTCGATAGCGTGCTTGTTGAAGAGTTTATCGAAGGACAGGAGTACAGTATCGAAAGTTTACACTATGGTGGCAAAAACGAGGTGATACAATTTACCGAGAAGCGCACCACTCCATTTCCCTACAATGTTGAGCTCGGACATATACAGCCTGCAAACATCAGCAACGAACACAAGGAGAATATCCGTAAGATAATTGCCGACATTGCTGTTGCGTTAGGTTTTGAGAACTGTCCTTCACACACAGAGTTGAAGATTAACGAACGTGGTATCTTTATCATCGAGACAAGCCCACGTCTTGGAGGAGACTACATAACATCTACGCTTACACCCTTATCTACAGGCATCAACCTTGAGGATCAGTTGTTGAACATAGCACTGGGCAAAGAAGCCGATACAAAGATAGGCAGAGTAGAAAAAGCCTCGGCTGTACACTTCTTCTCGTTACCCGAAGGTACAATAACCTCTATCGATCCACAAATGAACAACATCAAAGATTGGAAAGGTGTTGAACAATTCAGTTTTAAATTGAAAGTTGGTGATAGAGTGAACAAAATAACTAGTAGCCTCAGTCGCTATGGACAGTTTATTGTTAGCGGGCAGGATAGGGAGTACGTTAATAATACAGTAGAAAGTTATTCAAACTCAATATTTAGCTATATCAAAATAAAATAAGATGGAGAATATTGTCATATACGGTGAAACTGAATTTGCTGAGCGCATTTTCTCCTATATAAAATTTGAGAATGTTGCTAATGTACTTGCATTCACTAATGCCTGTTGTTTTAAAAAGAAAGAGAGCATAAATGGCATTCCAGTTGTAGCTTTCGAGGAACTAAAAGACCGGTTTAAAGGTATTGAATTCGGCATACTCATAGCAGTTGGGTACACACAAATGAATAATATTCGTAAAAAGATATATCAGGAATGTGTTGACGCAGGCTACCATATATCAACATATATTTCAAGTACTGCAACAGTGTACTCAAACAACATTGGAGAGGGTTGCATAATAATGCCTAGAGTCTATATCGGGCCAAACTGCAACATTGGCAAAGGAAATATTATTGCTTCGTGTACCTGCCTATCACACGACAACAATATTGGAGATTTCAATTTTATATCTTCAAATGCGATTTTCGGTGGACATTCTACTGTATGCGACAATTGTTTCATTGGTTTAGGAGCTGTTGTCAGAGACGGAATATCAATTCGGAATTACTCATTGATTGGTTCAGCAACAAATCTGCTGTTATCAACAGAGAAGGAAGGCGTTTATATAGGAAACCCTGCACACAGAATTGAAGGAAAGAGTTCTTTAAATTCAAAAATATAAAACAAATAAGACATATAGCTATGGGAATATTTAAGCATATCAGACAATATATGGATAACAGTCCAACACTCAAGCCATATCTTTTAATGTGGTTGCGTAAAACTACAAAAACCATAAATAAATGGCCAGAGGAGAAGTTTATAAAAGGCGTTATGGATTGTTATCAACGTCGAATGGGATATACATTTGACTTGCAGAATCCTGTGTTATTTACAGAGAAGTTGCAATGGTATAAAGTATATTATAAGAGAGATGATTTTGCTAATGTAACAGATAAACATTTGTTTAAGTCATATGTTGAGGAACGTCTTGGCAAGGGTTATACCATACCAATGATTAAAGTATGGGATAATATCAAAGACATTGAAAAAGACTGGGATTCACTACCTGAGGAGTTTGTTCTGAAAGCAAACTTACAAGCGAACGGACTAAACATTAAAATAATACATAAAAAAAGTGAAGTTGATTTCAAGGAACTCAAAAAGGAATTAAAAAGATGGCTAAAGGTTAGGAACACACTTATAAACTCTTGGGATTGGCATTTCTACAATGGTACGCCAAAGATATTGGCCGAGGAATATATGGCAAATTTTGAAGACCAGTTATTTGACTACAAATTCTTCTGTTTCGATGGGAAACCGTATTGTATATATGTTGCACAAGACCATTTTGGAAAAGATGGTTCACACATCTCATTCTACGACTTGAATTGGAAGAAAATGGAGGTTAAGTATGGCAACCATATAGTAGGTGATGCTGAAAAACCCAAACATTTCAACGAAATGGTTGAGATCGCCAAAAAACTCTCAAAAGGTTTCCCATTTGTAAGAGTTGACTTTTTTGATACAGACGAACAAGTTTATGTCGCAGAGTTAACATTTGCACCTGGTGGAGGCGCCACTCCATATCATCCGGAATCTTTCAATAAAGAATTGGGAGATATGTTCAATTTACCCAAAGAAGAAAACAAATAACACTAACCAATGGCAAAAATAGGTATATTTGATTCTGGTGTTGGTGGACTTTCTGTTTTTCGTGAAATAAAGAAAGTTCTGCCATCTGCAAGTTACTTTTATTATGGAGACAATGCAAATTGTCCATACGGTATAAAAGGCCCTAATTTTATTCTTGAGCGTTCTGTTCAGATTACAGACTTTCTGCTTTCCAAGGGTGTTGATATAATTGTCATCGCATGTAATACAGCTACATCATATGCAATGGATCACCTCAAGGAAACATATGATATACCTTTTGTTGGAACCGTTCCGGGGATAAAGCCTGCTGCAAAGGAAACAAACACAGGTATAATTGGAGTATTGGCAACGTTCGGTACTTTAAATGCGCCATTATATAATAGTATAAAAAACATTTGGGGAGCAAATATCATTGTGTTAGAACATATTGGAGACGGATTTGTAGAGTTAGTAGAACGCTTGGAGTTGTCGGGTAAAAATGCCGAAGACATTATCAAGAAAAGTGTCAAGCCATTAGTCTCTAATGGAGCAGATTGTCTAGTTCTTGGATGCACACACTACCCTTTTCTCAAAGAAACCATTGAAAAGGTTGCAAATGAAATAAAGCCTGAAAGTACGCCTTTTGTTGATATTTACGATTCTGCACCGGCGATTGCAAAAAATGTATATAACATTTTATTTAATAGTGGTGTAAAATTAGAAGAAGATGCTCCTATTGTCGAGTTGTACTCATCTGGAGCAAAAGAATGTTTGGAGAAATTATATGACGAATGTTTAAGATAAAACAATGATATACTCATGAAAACTCAAGATATTGAAAAACGCTCTATTCAAGGGAGTAAAAGCATACTTGAAGCTCTTAAACTTATGGACGCATCAAAGGCTCGATTGTTATTTGTCTTTGAGAAGAGTAAATTTGAAGGGTTGTTGACTATTGGAGATATTCAGCGAGCGATTCTTAAAGATGTAAACCTTACAGAGCCTATGTCATTTATATTGAATAAGGACAAGGTGTATGCATCAACAGATGAATCTCTTGAGTCAATAAAGAAGAAGACCGAAAGAATGCGTGCTGAATGTATGCCGGTAGTTGATGAAAACGGTAACCTTGTAAAGGTCTATTCATGGAAAGACCTTTTCGGAAACAAAGCACAAAATGAATACCCAAGCCTTAACATTCCAGTCGTTATTATGGCCGGTGGTATGGGTAGTCGCCTTGCACCACTCACAAACATTTATCCCAAGCCGCTTATACCCATTGGTGAAAAAACAATTGTAGAGTCGATAATGGATAAATTTGTTAACTACAATTGCCATGATTTCTTTATGTCTGTAAATTATAAGTCTGACACAATAAAGAATTACTTCGATTTTATAAAGAACCCACAATACAATATCCAATACTTTCAAGAGGATAAGCCTATGGGAACTGCCGGCAGTTTGCGACTGCTCAAGGATAAAATAAACAGCACATTTTTTGTGTCTAATTGTGATATTCTTATTGAAGAAGATTATGCGAATATACTTGAGTACCATCGCAGTAACAATAATGAACTAACTGTTGTAGCAGCGGTAAAGACATTCTCAATACCCTATGGAACAATCGTTACCGGCGAAAACGGCCTATTGGAATCTATTGAAGAAAAACCGACACTCTCGTTCAAAATCAACACTGGATTGTACATTCTTGAACCTACACTATTAGAAGATATTCCGGATGAATTCTTCCATATAACCCATTTGATGGAGAAGTTAAAGGTTCAAGGTCGTCGAGTAGGCGTATATCCTATCAGCCAAAACGATTGGAAAGATATGGGTGATTGGAAAGAGTATCTTAAACTAATTAAAGTATTATAATGGATAAACAAAAGATAAAAGTCGTTTGGATTGCTACATTCAAAAATGCCGAATTGCGCAATAATCTTCAAATCAAGATTCCCTTTTTCCTTAAGCTTGCAATGAGACTATGTGGAAAAAAGACTTTGAAAGGGGAAACAGATTCGGCGCAATGGGTAACTAACGGAATAAAAGAGTTTAAGAATTTCAAAGACATAGAGCTACACGTTATAACTTATGCAACAAATCTAAAGGGCAAAATACAGAATTTTGTAATTGACGGCATCCACTACCACATATACAATTCCAGTTGTTTCTCGTTTGCCGGACAGTTAAAGAAAAAAATTGGCCTATTTGATTCCAAGCATAAGAAAGACAGAGCGACTATTAAGAAGATTATTGCAGAAATTAACCCGGATATTGTACACATTATCGGTGCCGAGAATCCTGAATACTCTTTATCGGCACTTGACGCACCAACTGATAAACCGTTGGTGTTGAGTCTGCAAACACTTATGCTAATGCCTAATTTCTTTGAAAACTACCCAATAAGCAAATCTATTTACGATTATCGAAGTACAATTGAAAGAAAAGTCATAGACCGTGCCGACTACATATGCTCTAGAGCAAAAATCTATAAAAAATACATATTGGAAAACATAAAGCAAGATGCAATAATGTTGAATATGGGAATTGCTTTAGGTGTCGATCCTGTCATTGATCCCAGGATTGAGAAAAAATACGATTTTGTGTATTTTGCCAATAATATCAGCAAGGCTTTCGACTATGCGCTTGAGTGTTTTGTAATTGCCAAGAAAACGCACCCTCAAATAACTATGAATGTGATAGGCGGTTACAGCGAAGCTTTTATTCAACAGATGATGGCACGAATAACGGAATTGGGACTGAACAGTAGCATTACATTCAGTGGACGCCTTGCAACTCACACTGATGTAATGTTAAATATACAGAAATCACGTTTTGCACTACTACCGCTTAAGGTGGATTTGATGTCCGGAACCGTGCGAGAGGCGATGAGACATGGATTACCTACATTATCAACAATAACAAAAGAAACACCTTTACTCAATGACATAAGAGAGTCAATACTTCTGAGCGAGGTAGGTGATTATGAAAAAATGGCCGCTAATATGTGCCGTTTGCTTGATGATGCGGAATTTGCACAGAAAATATGCGAAAATGGAAAAAGAACCATAGAGGAAAGATATAGCAACAGTGCATATATGGAGCAGTGGCGCAGGGGATATTATGAAATTCTTGACAATTTCCATAACAATACCCCATTCAGTGAATATATACAAAAGCAATAGAAAAGAGTAAATCATTATTCAATCACACTTTAAAAACATAGCACTATATGCGACTGATGGATTTAAAAACATTCGTGATGAGATATAAAAACAAATTCTATATAGTTTGGAATAGAATTAAATTCAAACTATATGGGGTTAATTATGGAAAGAACTTTAAAATATACAATAAGATTTATTTGTTATTCGGGAAAGGTGCTAAAATTGAGATTGGGGATGATTTTACATTTACGAGCGGAGACAATATAAATGCACTTGCAAGAAATTTACGTGGCAGTATCAGACTTTCTCCAAATGCGACCCTTAAAATAGGCAACAATGTAGGAATAGGTTCTGCGTGTATAAGGGTTAATGAAAGCATTACATTCGGAAATAATATAAGGGTTGGCGGAGATTGTATTTTTAATGATAGCAATTCACATAGCTTGAATTTCTTAGATAGAAGGCATTTTTCAACAGATGGTGTAAACAAAATAAATGCTCCTATCGTAATTGAAGACGATGTTTTGATTGGAACAAGGTGTATTATATTAAAAGGAGTTACTATTGGCGCTCGCAGTATTATTGGCGCTGGTAGCGTCGTTACAAAATCAATACCACCGGATTGTATTGCGGCGGGTAACCCTGCTAAGATAATCAAGCAGATAAATTGCAAATGACACTAAAGAATGCATCTTTTGTACAATAGTAACAGATTACAAATGATTTTACAGTATAATATAACTTAAAATAGATGACACAAGACGCAAACAAGAAGATTTTAAAGAACACCATAGCACTCTATTGCCGTACTGCTTTTACCATGGTGATTTCCTTTTTTACTGTGCGTTTCACATTGCAGGTTCTGGGTGTTGAGGATTATGGATTGTACAACCTTGTAGGCAGCATTGCCGCGATGTTCTCATTTATGAACCTATCAATGGGAACGGCTGTGCAACGTTTTTTCTCTTATGAGATTGGTAAAGGAGAGAATGGACAGGTAGATCGCGTATTCGGTGTTGGCATCTATCTTCACACGATAATTGCGCTTGTAACCCTTTTAGCCGGTGAATTGTTCGCGTTTTTCTTCTTTGATTCGCTGAACATCCCTACGGGTAGGCTAACGGTTGCTATGATAGTCTTCCAAATATCTCTTGCATCAATGTTCTGTGGTATTATCACAGTCCCGTATAGTGCTTTACTTAGGGCAAGGGAGGAATTCTCGAAGTATGCAATTCTTGACATTGTGCAGGCACTGTTAAGGCTTGGAGTGTTGCTGTTGCTGTTTGCTACAGATTTTGACAGGCTTATACTGTTTTCAGCCTTAAACTTGATGGTCTCTATCCTGTATATTCTAGGAATAATATTCTTTGCACGTAAATACAAGGAGGCGCGTTTCTGCATAATAAGAGATAAAAAACTGATAAAAGAGATGTTCAGTTTCATATCTCTACTGATAGCAACTGTACTGTTCTCTGTTGCACGTAACAATGGACTTGTTATGCTTATAAATATGTTCTTTGGGCTTACAGTCAATGCTGCTTATGCTGTTGCTGCACAGATGATGCATATGGTTTCACATTTTGCAAACAATTTCAAACAGTCAATAGTGCCACAGATAATGTCAAGTTACAGTGCCGGCAATATGGATCGAATGAAGACGCTGCTATTTACGGGAACAAAAATTACATTTATTCTAATGATGTGCATTACAATGCCGTTTATAGTAGAGCCATATTTTGTTCTTGATATTCTGCTTGATGAGGTCCCTGAATATGCAGCAGAGTTTACACGCTTGGTACTCATCAACACAAACATTGCTACATTCACCTATTTTCTTTATCAAGGTGTTCACGCGACCGGTAAAATAAAGTACCAACAACTGACTTACTCCTCAATATATCTTATCAACCTTATAGGTGTATATGTGGTATTCAAAATTGGATTCGGTTTTTATTCGGCAATGTATGTAACAATGGTATGTTCATTCTTGCAGTGTGTTACCAACGTGTATTATGCCAACAAGACTTATAAACTGGAGATTTCGGAATTCATCAATAAGGCTGTGTTGCCATCCTTGCTTCTATGTACGATAATCTCCGTGCCTTCGTTTGCGATTACAAATATGTTAGAAATAGGATATACAAGAGCTATACTGGTAGCCGTATCAATTGCTTCAACAATACTCCTTGGTTCGTATTTTTTATATCTGAACAAACACGAGAAAGACTTCTGCAAGCGTACCATTTCAAAAATATTAGGGCGTAAAAAATATAATTAAAATCTATAAGCAAGAACTTCATATATGATTGGACAAGAGAAAATAAGTAAGCTTGACATCATTGCAACAACGATGCTATTATTGATGTCAGGAACTATATATTTCTATATTCTTTTGGGGAATGTGTTCATACCATTGTATTTCCTTTTTGGAATATTTTATTATCACTGCAAGTCAAAGACAATTGCTAATAAAGCAAATGTTCAATTTATTATATTATGGATGTTTTATCTCTTTGCAAATTATTTTATTATCAATCCTAACCACACTGCAGGAATAATTCCCGGAATAATTCTTTCCTTGATTTCCATAGGTTCGTTTTGCATTGTATCCAAGTTGAAATACTCCGTGTTCAAATATCTGATACTGAGAATTGTAGCATTGCTTGCTTTTGTCAGCATCATTCACTTCGTTCTATACGAAATAGGAATTATTTCTCCTATGCGCGTTGAAACAAATACCGGAAAATTCTATCTCTCATTTCTACACAGGCACATAGAAGGACGGTTGTCCGGAATGTATTGGGAACCAGGTGCATACCAGATTATCCTTAATTTTACACTTATACTATACTTGGGGAATTTAGCAAAGGGCAATGTTACGGGGCGTGAGAAACTTATGATTTGCATTATAGTACTGGCTTCCTTGCTTACAGGCTCTACTGCATCATATTTTGTTCTATGTATAATTGTTGCCAGCTATATTATCGTTACATACAGAAACAATCGAATTACAATAAATATGCTACTCAGGCTCTTTTTACTTGTCGGGGTAGGTGTTGTGGCAATCGTTGTAATGCTAAATTCTTCGACAGTTCAAGATAAACTTGCTCAAGAGGGACATGAGAATAGCTCGTATGATATTAGAAAGAATGATAATCTTGCACTAATGCAATTGGTTTTGGAGAAACCTATTTTCGGGTGGGGTATAAATACCGAGGAGTACGCCGCGCGTTCCAAGCAACTTGACAACAGAACTGCATCCAACGGTCCATTGGCATTTACTGCAAATTATGGAATAATCGTCGCCTGTATATTTTTTGTGATAATGTACAATAATATAAAGAAATTCGGTATTGGTTTACCACCACTCATAGCATTCGCAACAATAATATTTATGATTTCATTTCAGAACTTTATGATGTTTCCGTTAATGTTTACTATATATCTTAGATTTGCAAATGAACAAAAAATGAGAACTATCTGATAACACTAAATTTCTTCGGCGACATCGTAGTCCCAAAAGTATATTGGTAAGTAACTTAAGGGTATTCTTGGTTGCAATACATAGAACGGCTCAAAAAGAACAAGTTTAATCGTCGCCTTTGTTTAGCATAAAAATAGACGGTAAATCCATTGAATATAACACTACTACACTGATATTTAATGATACTTGCATAGAGATTGATAACTCAAAGGATGCTAAAAACTATTTGGATAGTTTCAATGAAGCTCTAATCAATGAAGAATTTAGATGTGAGAGCCATAGATGAAGCCAAATTAAGAGCTATAAAAAACAAACATAAGATATTATGCCTAAAACCAACATAATTTTTGAGTCCAGCATAAGAGGACACGTACTGGAGTACTTGCATAATATATATATGCAAGCAATACACTGTAATGAAAACTTCATATTTCTTCTTTCACATTCTTTTGAAAATGAAAAGTCGATACTTGATTGGCCTGATGCCGCTAATGTATCTTTTCATTTTATATTGGACGAAGAGGCTGAAAAATGTAATCAACCAAACATATTAAAGGCAGCCTTTGAACAAAGCAGATGTATAGAAAAATATTCAAAATTGTTTAGAGCAGACAATGTATTTCTTATATTCTTGATTCGCACAATGCCTTTCCTGCCGTTTTACCTGCCACGCGGAACTAAAGCGAGCGGTATAATATATTCTATTCCTCTTTATAAGACTACGCAGTCGTTAGGGCAGAATATTAAGGACAAAATTGTGTATTGGCTTTTTGCGCATAAAAAAAGTATAAAAAATATTTTTATGCTCAACGACCCAAGAAGCGCTGCATATTATAACCAAAAACACAAGACCGATAAATTCCTGCACCTTACCGATCCAATCCCCGAAATTGATATGTCGCAGGTGAAAGATTTGCGTGAGGAGCTTGGGATTCCATCCGGTAACACTGTTTATTTACAGTTCGGAACAATAGACTGTCGCAAGAATTCTCTCAATATTCTGCGTGCTCTTGCTCTGATGTCGCCCGAAGAGTTGAATGGAAAGACATTTGTATTTATGGGTAGAATGTGTTCTAACATAAAAGAGGAATTCAATAGCCTTGTCAATAACTTGAAGAATAAGGTACAAATTATTGTCAACGAGGGCTTTGTGCCTTATGAATACTTGAATAGTATGTGTTATACAGCCGATGTATTACTGACTATTTATACCAATGTTGAAATGAGTAGCGGTTCTATAGGTTACGCTGCGCACTTTGGAAAACCTGTAATAGCCCCGTCTGCGGGATTGTTGGGAAATTTGGTCAAGGACAACAGTTTAGGACTTACTATAGACCGCGTAACTCCAGAAAATATCAAACAGGCACTCCTTGTCGATATAAAGCCACAGAAGAACAAATACAAAGAGACACACACTGTAGCTTCATTCTGCAACACAATATTGAATTCATTAAACAGCTAACATTAAATTATATAATACCATGTCTATAAAAAGCTGCTTTTTATTCAAGTATTTGGCAGATACAGCAAAGACGCTCATTATTTCAATCAATCCTTGTGGGGAAATTTATTGATTGTTTTGTCAGTAAATTACTCGGACAATTTATCATTTATAAGCAGTTGTGCCACTGCAATACTGCCAAAATGTCAGATGAAAAACATCTGGCATTTTTTTTGTTTATAATATTATGTCGAGCAAGGCATTTTTTTGTGCAAGCAGCAGGCAGAAGCACTCACTACCCTATCCGGGAACAAAAAAACTTTGCTCGGCCAAGAAAAGACAAAGAAACAGTAACATTAAAAAATATATAATATGCAAAAAGGAAACATTGGGGTAACAACCGAAAATATCTTCCCCGTAATTAAAAAATTCTTGTATAGCGACCACGAGATTTTCTTGCGCGAGATTGTTTCGAATGCAATTGACGCTACACAGAAACTAAAAACCCTGTACGAGAAGGGCGAGTTTAAAGGCGAGCTTGGCGACCTTATGGTAAAGGTATCGCTTGGCGAGGGTACAATCACCGTCAGTGATAACGGTATAGGACTGACAGCCGAGGAGATAGAGAAATATATCAACCAGATTGCGCTCTCGGGTGCAACCGATTTTCTTGAGAAGTATAAGGACACAGCCAATAACATCATCGGACACTTCGGCCTTGGATTTTACTCGGCGTTTATGGTATCTAAAAAGGTGGAGATTGTAACAAAGTCGTACACCGGTGCACAGGCTGTAAAATGGAGTTGCGATGGCAGTCCCGAATATACCCTCGAAGAGGTTGAGAAAGTGTCGCGCGGTACTGACATTATAATGTACATCGACGACGACAGCAAGGAATTCCTCGACGAGCAACGCCTCTCGGCCATCCTTAACAAATATTGCCGTTTCCTGCCCGTGCCCATCGCTTTTGGCAAGAAAAAGGAGTGGAAAGACGGCAAGCAGGTAGATACAGCCGAGGACAATATCATCAACGACACTACCCCGCTTTGGACACGCAAGCCCGGTGAGCTGAAAGACGAGGATTACAAGGAATTCTATCGCAAACTCTACCCAATGAGCGACGAGCCTCTTTTCTGGATACACCTTAACGTCGATTTTCCCTTCCATCTGACGGGCGTACTCTACTTCCCCAAAGTAAAGAGCAACCTCGACCTTCAGAAGAACAAAATACTTCTGTTCTGCAATCAGGTGTATGTAACCGACGAGGTCGAAGGCATTGTGCCCGATTTTCTGACACTTATGCACGGTGTAATCGACTCGCCCGATATTCCATTGAACGTATCGCGCTCTTATCTGCAAAGCGACTCGAATGTAAAGAAAATATCGTCGTACATATCAAAGAAGGTTTCCGACCGTCTGCAATCAATCTTCAAGAACGACCGCGCTGAGTTCGAGCAAAAGTGGAACGACCTGAAAATCTTTATCCACTATGGAATGCTCACCGAGGAGAGCTTCTACGACAAAGCAAGTAAATATGCACTGTTGCAGGATACCGAAGGCAAGAAATATACTTATGACGAGTACAAGACGCTTGTTTCGGCCGAACAGACCGACAAAGATGGCAATGTAATTTATCTTTACACAAGCGATCGCGAGAAAGAGTATAGCTTCATTGAGGCTGCCAATGCCAAGGGGTATAATGTGCTGCTTATGGATGGACAATTGGACGTTGCGCTCATAAGTCTGCTCGAACGTAAATTTGAAAAGACACGCTTCACGCGTGTCGATAGCGACGTTGTCGATAATCTCATTGTAAAGAACGAGCAGAAAGCATCGACACTTGGCGAGGGCGAGCGTGATATTCTCACCGGCCTTTTCCAAAGCCAGCTTCCTTCGATAGATAAAAAGGAGTTTTATGTGCAGACGAGCCCTCTGGGCGAGAATGCAGCGCCTGTTACAATTACTCAGGCCGAATATATGCGTCGTATGAAGGAGATGGCTGCCATACAGCCCGGAATGTCGTTCTATGGCGAGATGCCCGATATGTTGAATGTAATCTTGAACGAGGAGCATCCTATTGTTAAACGCATTCTTGAGAGTGCCGCAGCCGATTGCAACGAGCAGCTAATGCCTATAAACGACGAGCTTGCAATGCTTGAGGCGCATCGTACACAGCTTAACGAGGCAAGCAAGGATAAGAAGATTGAGGATATACCGCAGAGCGAAAAAGATGACCTTGCCGACACCGAGAAGAAGATTGCCGATGCCAAGAGCAACCGCGAGGCTGTTCTTGCGCAGTATGCAGCGGGTGTTCCGCAGATTCGTCAGCTCATTGATATTACTCTGTTACAGAATAATATGCTCACAGGCGAGGCGCTCAGTAAATTTGTTAAACGCAGCATCGAACTTATGAAATAAGACGCGAGATTATAATTGTTGCAAATAAATAAACCCGTACAGATATATTTTACTATCTGTACGGGTTATTTTTTATACTAAGAAGTTGTTTGAATTTCTAAAATAAGGTTTTATTATATTTAAAGCCACTATACAGTATAAATTCAAACAGTTTCTAAGAAGGAAATGATTATTCCCTACCCTTTTCGTCGAGATACGAGTCTTTGAATCCCAAGAAATAGAGCACTCCATCAAGGCCTATTGTGTTTATCGACTGTTTGGCGTTGGCAACGACGCGAGGCTTTGCGTGGAAAGCAATGCCTAATCCCGCCTCGCTAAGCATAGGAAGGTCGTTGGCACCGTCGCCCACAGCGATTGTTTGTGCAAGGTCAACTTTTTCGACCTGTGCAATCAGCTTCAAGAGCTCGGCTTTGCGGCGTCCATCGACAACCTCGCCCAGATAGCGTCCGGTGAGTTTGCCGTCCTCGCCAATCTCAAGCTCATTGGCATATACGTAGTCGATGCCATATTTTTTTTGTAAATATTCGCCGAAATAGGTAAAGCCACCCGAGAGGATTGCAATTTTGTAGCCGTAGCGTTTGAGAACATACATAAGGCGCTCGACACCTTCGGTGATTGGCAGATTCTCGGCAATATCCTGCATTACGCTTGCATCCAGCCCCTTGAGCAACGCCACACGCTCGGTGAAGCTCTCCTTAAAATCGAGCTCGCCACGCATTGCACGCTCTGTAATTTCCTTAACCTTGTCGCCTACACCTGCACGCATTGCAAGCTCGTCGATAACCTCGGTCTGTATGAGTGTCGAGTCCATATCGAAGCATATTAGTCGGCGCATACGACGGTACATATTATCTATCTGAAACGAGCAGTCCATTCCCATCTCGCTCGATAGGCGCAACAGCTCGGATTGCATAAAATTGCGGTCGTTGGGTGTGCCGCGAACCGAAAATTCTATGCAGGCGCGAACATTCTTCGATGGTTCGACAATTGAGCGACGGCCCGAGAGGCGACGTATGGAGTCGATATTCAGCCCTTGGTCGGCAATGAGGCGGGTTACGGCCTCAATCTGTTTGGCCGACAATTTACGTCCCAGCAAGGTGAGTATATATCGGTTCTTTCCCTGACGCTTTACCCACGCCTCGTAGTCGTCGGCATTTACGGGGAAGAATTTTATGTTTATGCCAAGCTCACCGGCCTTGAAAAGAAGCTCTTTCATTACGTGTCCCGAATTCTCTTCGACCACGCGGATAAGTAGGCCCAACGACAATGTGCTGTGTATGTCGGCCTGTCCAATATCGAGCACGGTTACATTATAGTGCGATAGAATTGACATAATAGAGGCTGTCAGTCCGGGGCGATCTTCGCCTGTTATTCTTATTAGTATAAGCTCCTTTGCCATTGTCTGTTTGTTTTATGTTGGTTAAGATAAAAAAGTATTTATATGGAAACTATATTGTTTGTTTCACCGTTTTTTATAATAATAAATGCAGAATTTGCAATTATCTTGTAATTAGACGGCTATTCGGATTGCTTGGAAATTGGGTAACGAGATAGCAATCGTTCTTATTTCTGAGTTCTTCATTGTTATGCTCCAATGTGATAACTCTTGATGAGACAAAGGTACAAAAAGAAATGCAGACAAAAAGAGGATAATTTAAATTTCTTTATCTGTAGTTCTTGAAGCAATTTAATCATTACCTTTTTGTAGTGATAATCATAAATGTTACAGCTACAATAGCTATCAAAATTCCAACAACGAGATTTATTGTCAATGCCTCACCGAAAACAAGTGTACCTACAAGAATTGCGGTGATAGGTTCAAATACTCCAAGCACAGAAGCTTTGGTTGCACCGATATTGCGTGTGGCAATGGCTAATGTGGCAGTTGATACGATAGTCGGTAAAATTGCCAAGCCAATAAGATTGCCCCAAGCAGCATAACCTTCGATGCCTGTTGTGATACCTGTACCGGCAAACATAATCTTACCAAGAAAGATGATTGCTCCCGTCAACAAGGCATAGAATGTCAGTAATGAGTTTGATATTGTACCGATAGCCTTACTTCGGTTAATAATAACTATAAATAAGGCATAGACGAATGCAGACCCCAACGCCAACATAACACCAATGGGGTTTATCGCTTCTCCTGAACTGCTTTGTGTCATAATAATTACACCTGCGAAAGTCGCAAATATGGATAGCCACACTTGCCACGATGGTACGACTTTGAGAAAAACCATAATGATTGCCACAAGCACCGGATATAGAAAAATCAGTGTTGTAGCCAAGCCGGATGCGATATAATTGTATGCTTCAAACAAAAATATGCTACTGGATGCGTATAACACTCCAAGAACAAGCAGTATGCCTAATTGCTTTGTCGATACCTTAAAACTCTGCTTTGTACATAGCAGCAAAAATGCACCGAGGATAGCTACGGCAATAATATATCTGAAGAAGAGAATAGAGTTGATGGATACTCCATTCTGTATCAATGGCATTCCAAATAACGGATTTAATCCGTATGTTATACCTGTAATGATTCCCGCTGGATAACCGATTATTGCATTCTTACTTAATTTATGAGTCTTCATTATTCACTCAAATACGTTTTTATTTCAGCCTGCAAAGATACTTAAATTAAATGGACGAAAATTGTATTACAGATTTATTTTGGAATAAACTGCTCTTTTCTACGCACATTTAGAACTTCTATGTTAATAGGTCGGAATTATTTTCTTATCTTTGCTCTCGTGTAGAAGACCTTTTACTTGCAAAAGGTAAGAATAGTATGGACATATATAGTATAATTGATAATATCCATTCATTACCTTGGACTTCCAAGGAAAAATTGCTCGGCATTATGAGAAAAGTAGAATATCCGAAAGGATATTGTCTCCTGCATGAACATAAAAAAGGACACTATTCTTATATTATTATAAAGGGAGTTGCACATGCTTTCACCGAGAAGGATGGTAGGCGGGCTACTTTCTGGATAGGGAAAGAGGGAGATATCATATACCCTGCACAGACGTATTTCGACAATAAAGGAGAATATGGTACAGCCGAATTGTTGGAGGACTGTGTTTTGTATGAAATTGACATACAACGATTACATCAGTTTTATCAGGAGGACGGGTATTTAGCTAATTGGAGACGACGATATGCCGAACAGACTTGTATCCGACTGGAAAAATTCTTCATTGCTCGCCACTTTATGACAGCTATGGAGAGGTATCAGAAATTGATGGACGAGTATCCGGACATTCTGCTTCGGGTTCCACTGCACATCATCGCTTCTTTTCTTGATACATCGCAAGTGAACCTCAGCCGCATTAGAGCAAGAAAAACGACTTCAAATCTTACTTTTTAACAAATGTAAAGCGAGGTGTAACTTGAAGCCTCTATCTTTGTCTTCCAAAAAGGATATTATGGAAAAACAAAGAACTATTTCGTTGGATTGGATGCGTTTCGTAGCTTGCGTTCTTGTTATCTTGCAGCACGTAACGGAATTTTATTATGTATCACCCGAATTTTTGCCCGCCCGAACCGAGAATACGTTTTTGGTAGGTATATTCAATAGTATCAGTAGGGTGTCCGTACCCTTGTTTGTGATGATTTCCGGCTATTTACTCTTGCCTATGAAACTGTGTGCTGTCGATTTCTTCAAACGTCGTTTCACCCGAATCCTTTATCCGTTCTTAATATGGAGTGTGGTGTATAGCATTTATTTTGCAATTTTGCACCATAATTCATTTATGCAATGGGTGCAGCATGTACTTTGTATTCCGATTACATACGAAGCAGAACATCTGTGGTACATATATATGCTGATAGGGTTGTATGTTTTGATACCGGTTTTGAGTCCTTGGCTGAAAAGTGTTTCACGTCGTGAGTTGGAAGCATATCTATTCTTGTGGGTATTTACTACGCTCTTGCCTTATGTTAAGTTGGTTTTTCCAACCATTAGTGCAGCTGCGTTTTTCAATCCTTCGCCTACCTTTTACTATTTCTCCGGCTTTGTGGGTTATCTGCTTCTGGGGCATTATATCCGTCTTTACAATCCGTTTACTAAGCTACAGGCGGTCTCTGCTATTGTTATAGGGTGGATAGTAACTTCTGTGATTTTCTTGCATCAGTTGGCTCATTGTGAAACTTTGGAGGAGCTTGAATTAAGTTGGGGCTTTTGCACACTCAATGTGTTGTTGATGTGTGTTGGTGTATTTGTTTTGTTTGTTGGCATCAAGAAATCCACAAACAGTCTAATTGAAAAGTGGGTTGTTTCGGTCAGTACATTTAGTTATGGTATTTATTTGTGCCATGTTTTATGGTTGAGGTTGTATCTGCTGTTGTTTATGCCTATGTTCGGAAATGTGATATGGGTAGCTTTGTGCGTCGTGCCATGTACATTCCTCAGTTCATACTTGACAATTTGGATTTTGAGCCATTTGCCAAAAAACAAATACCTGTATTAAATGCTTTGAAAACTCTAAGAAGTTTCATTCCTTAATATAATATTCCAACACTTGATGTTGATAGATTTTGCTAAGAATCGATTGACCATAAGTCTCATAATGGCGACCATCATTAAGATGGTCGCCATTATTGTTTATAATTTCAACCTTCGATTTTTATTCTGCTTGTCGGCAATCTGAAGGCTTCTATAAACCAATCTATCTTGCGTCTGAACCAAGAGTGATGCGAAACGCCATCGATTCTAAGGTCAAAACGTCCCTCTCTATCTTGTTTGAGGAAGCAGACCGCACCATCAGTTGAGAACGATTGGTTAAACATCGTTGAATAGAGTTTACCTGCAACGGATATTTCTTTGAAAGCAAATATACCTTGCGCTTCTTTGCTGAATTACCCTTGTTTCTATTTCCGAGGTTTTCTCTTTTTTGCGGTTGCATGGCCCACTATACGCCTTTAAAAATAAATAAACACTCTATTAAAAACTTGGCGATATAAGTTTAAATAGACTCTAAATAACTGCTTTTTTGATAAAAAAGTTTAATTTGTAGCTAAAAAGTGTGAATCGTAATAAAACATCCGAACTTTTAAACTAATATTGCGTTGTATTAATGTGTTTTTCATAGTAATAGATTTGATACGGTAGTATCTGCTTGTGAAAGTCGATGCCCGAACGGTCAAAAGCGTTTGCCCGGATAAGCCGCCCTACTCCCCTTGGGGCGGCTTTTTTTATTATGGATTTTATGCTTTCAATTTTGCCATAAATTTTTCGGCATCAACAATAAACCGCACGTGTGTGCCCTCGCCTATTGTTCCGTTTTTATCACAGGCTGTAACATTAAATGTCAGTTTGCGCCCATCAACTGCTACAAGGGTGGCTGTTGCACTCACCTCTTGCCCTTGTGCGCTGGGGCGTGTGTGTAGAATGTTTATTGCGCCACCCACGGTTGTGCTACCTTCGGGAAGCTCGGGGGCTACTGCTTGCATTGCTGCATTTTCCATTAGTGCGACAAGCGCCGGGGTTGCAAATACAGGTAGTGCGCCCGACCCTACGTGATGTGCACATTTATCATCGGTTACGATGGTTGTTGCTGTGTAGGTTGTTCCTATTTTCGACATATTATTATCTTTTTTGTTTTATGGCAAATATACACACAAACGAGCGGAAAATATGAAGTTTACTTCAATATTTTACACAGCGAGTGCAG
>CAYYEL010000029.1:0-25019 GCA_964470845.1 uncultured Bacteroidaceae bacterium
GCTCCTGCTCCTGCTCCATCCAGTCCATTGTTGCTGCACCATCGTGTACCTCACCAATTTTATGAGAAAGACCGGTGTAGAACAATATACGCTCTGATGTAGTAGTCTTACCTGCATCAATGTGAGCACTAATACCGATATTACGGGTAAATTGAAGTTCTTTTGCCATCTTCTTATACTGTTACGGATTAGAAACGGAAATGTGCAAATGCACGGTTAGCCTCGGCCATACGGTGCATATCCTCTTTACGCTTGAACGCACCACCCTGATTGTTGTAGGCATCCATAATCTCGTTGCAAAGTTTCTCGGACATTGACTTGCCGCCACGTTTGCGAGCAAACAAAATCATATTCTTCATCGAGATTGACTCTTTACGGTCGGGACGAATTTCAGTAGGAACTTGGAAAGTTGCACCACCGATACGGCGCGACTTAACCTCTACCTTGGGAGTGATGTTCTCAAGAGCCTGCTTCCAAATTTCGAGAGAAGTCTTCTCCTCGTTCTTCATCTTGTTAGCAACAAGCTCAAGAGCACCGTAGAAAATTGTGTACGATACATTCTTTTTTCCGTCATACATCAGGTGGTTTACGAACTTAGATACCATCTGATCATTGTAAACGGGATCCGGCAGGACCACGCGTTTTTTTGGTTTTGCTTTTCTCATTTTGAAAATTCAATGTTTTGTTTGGGGTTGCGTTATTGCAATTCTTCAACGCCTCCACCGAGGCATTTACTCAACCTTTATAACTTTTTCCAACAAACCAAAACGGTTAATTAAAAATATGTCTTTTGAGGATGTAACTATTTATTTACAAGCCCGTTCTCCTCGTCTAAGGCTTACCAATGCAATGAATTACTTCTTAGCTTTAGGACGCTTAGCACCATACTTTGAACGACGCTGTGTACGGTTGGCAACACCTGCGGTATCCAATGTACCACGAATGATGTGATAGCGTACACCGGGAAGATCTTTCACACGACCACCACGTACAAGTACGATTGAGTGCTCCTGAAGGTTGTGGCCCTCACCGGGAATGTAAGAGTTAACCTCCTTTTGGTTCGTCAAACGAACACGAGCTACTTTTCTCATTGCAGAGTTAGGCTTCTTGGGAGTGGTTGTGTAAACACGCACGCAAACACCACGACGCTGAGGACAGTTGTCGAGTGCAGGCGATTTACTCTTCTCTACCAATACCTCCCTACCTTTTCTTACTAATTGCTGAATTGTAGGCATTTTGATAAATTTTTAGTTATATATTATTTTTTAAGTAATTACTACATTAGTTTGCACTTTCGCGCATTTTGGCTTGCAAAGATAGATATTATTTTCCGAATGAAAAAACTATTTATGCTTTTTTTATCGTTCAAGCAAGAAAATGAAGAAAAAAAGCCGCATTTGGGCGGCTTTTAAGAGATATTTTTCGTTTATCGCAAAGTGAATTAGCATTTTAGAGCATCGAGACAGCAAAATTCTTTCTCGGCAAACGTACGAAAAATTTAATTGCACAGTAAAACGATTGCCCCTCGGCCCATCGCAGAACAATTAAGAAACAGTGTGAAAGAATCTTACAGAATTACACCTTATATAATATATAATAAAGATGTTACTCTCGTAAAAAAAACAGTGCGCCAAATAAATTTTAGGCCATAAAAAACAGACATTCGATAATATATAATAACTTTTTTGCCACAATACGCAAAAAAAACGGGTACAACAACTACGAAAAATTAAAGTTCGCTTTATTTTCTACACAATTGTTCTTATTTTTGCTGTTAATAGATTTTCGGACACAGAAATATAAGTATCACTATCTAATTTTTATAAAATGAAAAAAATCTACCTTTGTCTATTCGCAATCTTGATGCTTGGCACACAATTATCTCTTGCACAAAGCATCGGACTTACTTTCAGCCGTACAGGAACGGATGCAAGCAGCGTTACAATCAACGTAACCGACGCAAACGGTGCACCTATCGAAGGTGCACAGGCCACAATTGAATCGTCGCACGAATTTAAGCCCAATGGCGGCAATGCCATAAACGAAACAATTTTGTGCCCCAATGTAAATGGCAACACTTCCCCGAACATTGAGCTCACAGTGAGCATCAGCGGCCTGCCCGCAGGCTTCTCGTTTAACACAATAGGCCTTGATATTCACGCTCTTAACGGCGGCAGCAACTATCAAGAGAACAGCGATGGCGTTGTACGTCAGTGGAACGTAGCCATTGAGCAGGGAGCGTCGGCCGACGTATTAAGCAGTTTCGGTTCACTCGACGACATTGACATTGCGGCAGGCGTTGGCACAAGCGGTAATGTACACAAAGTGTGGACGGTGGAGAGCGACAATACAGTAGAGAGCACCGGTACAATCGTCGTAAGACTGACAATTACGAAAGGTACAACAAATGCAGGATGCTTCTTCGGCCTCTCGGCTATCGAGTTGAGCACAGCCGGTTCAACAACCGACCCTGACCCTGAACCCGAACCCGAACCTGAGCCCACTCCCGAACCCGACGACAGCGAGGGAAAAGTTTATTACATACAGTGGAAGAACACCGGCTCGAACTATATCACCGAGAATGCCGACGGTTATATGACAGTCGAAGGCAACGACGTTACAAAAGCACAATTTTGGATGTTCATTCCCACCGACAAAGAAAACTGCTTCTACATAAAGAACACAGCCACAGGCAACTACATAGGCAGTTGCAACAAGACACCCTCGTCGGCATCAAGAATAACAACCACCACTACCCCCACCGAGTACTACGTAGCAAAGACATCGGCAACAAGTGGCGAAATTGCAGGCTGCCACTACCTAAGCTCGACCGACTGTACAGGTTACGACAAAGAGAGTGCAGGCCCTCGCGCACTTAACAAAGACGGAGCATCTACATACGTAATCACTTGGCAAGCAGGCACATCACGAGTAGGTTCATATTGGAAACTCGTAGAGACCGAAGACCTCTACGAAATTCGTCCGTTTGAAGCAAGCGCAACCATCGGCACAATCGCCACAAGCTATAATATCGAGGGTATGAGCGGCAAGAACATAACCCTTAACGATGGTGCACTCGCAATGAGCAATGCCGAGATATTCGAGAACAGCCAAGAGTGGTATTTTGTGGGCACAAGCAACAGCAGCGGCTGGCAAATTGCCTCGGTTGCAAAACCTGCGACAGTAGTAGGCATTATCGACAATGCAATCGGCGCAGCCGAAGGAATAGAAACACGATGGAAAGTACAGGCAAGCAAAGAGCACAACGGATATTTCTTCTTCACAAGCGGAAGCGACACACTCAAGGTTGACGGCGAAAGCCTCTTCCGATTCAACCGTCTGCGCAGCCTCTATGCCCGCAACAATCAGATTTACAACAACCCCTGCGGACGCATAGGTACAAACTATCTGACACTGCTTAACATTGCAGGCAAAGATACACCCGACAATCTTATCTACAAGACAAGCACAAAGCCCTCGACGTGGCACGTATTCTACTCGAGCGACAAGGCAGCAGTTGCCATAGGCAAGAGCTTCGAGATTAGTGCAACCCTAAAGAACAACGCTGCAAGCGACCTCACAGCCAATAGTTATTTCGACTGGAACTGCGACGGAATATTCGAGACAACTGAGACTATGAGCATCAACGGAAAAGAGCTGACAGCCACAGTAAATGTCCCCGAATGGGCTGCACAGAAACAGAGCCGTATGCGCGTGCGCATCAACAGCAACGCACTCGACCTTGCCGAGGACGACGTCGAAGGATTCGTTTACGACTTTACAATTGCAGCTGTCGAGGCACAGAGCGAGCGCACAGCAAACGTCAGCGTCAACGACAAGAGCCGCGGCTACGCAACACTCTCGACAGTGGCCGACAGCTACGCACCCGGCACCGAGCTCACCGCAACAGCAACAGCCATCGGCAATGCAAAATTCATCTGTTGGCGTCAAGAAGGTGTAATTGTATCAACTAACGCCGAATACACATTCACCCTCGACCACAACGTCGAGCTAAAAGCCTACTTCTCGCCCAACACCGACGAGACATCATTAAGCATAGAATCTGCTGCAAGCGACGAGACTGTAACAATCAAGCAAAACGAGAACAGCATCACAGCACACAGCAGTTGCGCCATAAAACAGATAGCGCTGTACACACCCGATGCAGCCCTCGTAGCAACGAGCCAAGGCAACACAATAGCCACAAGCAGCATCGGCGAGGGTGTTTACATTGTAAACATCACAACCGAGAAAGGCTATAAGAATTGCAAAATTTACATAAAGAAATAAGAATAAAAATAACACATATATTATGGACAACAAACTAATTCTTTTCGGATGCGGACTGCTTGCCTCGGCAACAGTACAGGCACAGGAGGCACAAAAGCCCAATATCATTTACATAATGTGCGACGACCTTGGATACGCCGACGTCGGTTGTTACGGACAGCAGTACATCAGCACCCCTAACCTCGACCGTATGGCAGCCGAGGGTATGATGTTCACTCAAGCCTACGCAGGCAGCCCCGTAAGCGCTCCCTCGCGTGCATCGTTTATGACAGGACAGCACACCGGACACACAAAAGTGCGCGGAAACAAAGAGTACCGCATAGGCTCTGTAACCTACGGCAAGACAACCGACCCCGTACAGACAGGACAAGAGCCCTACGACCCCAACCACATTATCCTGCCCGAGATTATGAAGGACAACGGCTACACAACCGGTATGTTCGGTAAGTGGGCAGGCGGTTATGAGGGCTCAATATCTACCCCCGACAAACGAGGAATAGACGAATACTACGGCTATATGTGTCAATTCCAAGCCCACCTCTACTACCCCAATTTTCTGAATGCCTACAGCCGCGAAGCAGGCGACACCGAGGTGCGCCGCGAGCTTCTCCAGAACAACATAGCATACGGAATGCACGGCGAGGACTACAAGAACCGCAAAGACTACACAGCCGACCTTATCCACCAACGTGCTATGCAATGGATAGACAAACAGACTGCCGAGAAGCCCTTCTTCGGTATTTTCACCTACACCCTGCCCCACGCCGAGCTTGCACAGCCCGAGGATAGTATCTTCAAGGCCTATCAAGGAACATTCTGCACCGAGAGAACATACGGTGGCGACGCAGGCTCGCGCTACAACCCCACCGATTGCGGACACCAGCAATTTGCAGCAATGGTAACACGTTTGGATGCCTACATAGGCGAGATAATGGCCAAGCTCAAGGAGAAAGGATTTGACAAGAACACACTTGTAATCTTCACCAGCGACAACGGCCCTCACACCGAAGGTGGCGCCGACCCCGACTACTTCAACACCGAAAAACTGTTGCGCGGTACAAAGCGCTCGACCACCGAGGGTGGTATCCGCGTGCCTTTCATCGCTTGGTGGCCCGGAGAGGTTGAGGCAGGCGTAGTAAACGACCATCAGCTGGTGTTCTACGACCTTATGCCAACATTCTGCGACATTGCAGGCATTGACAATTACATCGAGCGTTACAGCAACAAGAACCTTCAGAATGACTATTTCGACGGCCTTTCATTTGCTCCCACACTCCTTGGCGAGGGCGAGCAAGAGGCACACGAATTTCTCTATTGGGAATTCCACGAGACAAATATGATGGCCTTGCGTATGGGCAATTGGAAGATGGTGGTACAGAACGGACAGTGCAGCCTCTACGACCTTGCCAACGACGTTCACGAGGACAAAAACATTGCATCTCAATATCCCGATATTCTCAAAAAGATGAAAGATATTCTGTTGCGTGAACATACACACAGTTCAATGTTCCAAGTAACATTACCGTCGGCCAACTAAAAGTAGCGATTAAATACAAATTAAAGGCTGCAACCACAGGTGGTTGCAGCCTTTAATTTGTATCATGAGAACAGTGTAAATCTGACACTTACGCCTCGCCCTTGAAGCCCCCGGTAGGATAGGGAGGACGTTGGTCGTGCAAACGAATCTCGCCAAACTGCGTCTCGTAGCGACGTATATTATCTTGCAGGGCATACATCAAGCGTTTGGCGTGCTCGGGGGTCATCACAATGCGCGATTTTACCTGCGCCTTCGACACTCCCGGCATCATACGTACAAAATCCAACACAAATTCCGAGCTCGAATGTGCAATTACAGCAAGGTTGGCATAAACGCCCTCGGCAATATCCTCTTTCAGCTCAATCTGAAACTGTCCTTCTTTTGTCTCCATTATACTTTGAAACTATTTAAACTTACATAAATTTTCTTATAAAGGCCTTTTATCGTCTGCTTTTTACATTCGATAGCCAAACGACAAAATTTAAAATCTTATTGTTCAATGGGCGTACCTATTCGCTCAAAGTCAATCAGATTCATATCAAACACAAGTGTCGAATAAGCGGGGATTGCACTCTGAGGTGTAGCACCGTAGCCAAGCTCCGAGGGTACATACACGCGCCACACGTCGCCCTTTACCATCTGTGTCATTGCTGTTGTCCAGCCACGCACGCAGCCTGCAAGATTCAATTTTACAGGAACGTCGGTTGCGGGATCCAATGCACCTACATACGACTCATCGAATATGTAACCAAGCTGATAAGTAGTTGTAGGGATTAGTCGGCCGCGATAATTCACAAGCACAGTATCGTTAAACAAGGGCATTTCTTGTCCCTCGCCCTCTTCAATTACATTGCAATAGACATAATATTTATTGTCCCACTGCAACGAATCGGGAAGGCCATAAGCAAGAAACACTTTCCAATCGCCACCGGCATTGACACGTGCCACCTTGGCAATCGAGTCGATAAAAGCCTCGTTCCGAGCCTTCCAATTATCAAACTCGCCTGCCTCCTCGGTCTCGTCGCAAGCGACAAAGGCCGTGGTGGCAACAAGCATCATTATAAATGATTTAAGATTGAATATTTTCATTATGATAGTTTCTTGAGCACCGAAGTGATTGTTACATTGTCGCGGATAATACCCTCAAGGTCGCTTATAGCCACACGACGCTGCTCCATTGTATCGCGCTCACGCAGTGTAACCATTCCATCCTCAAGTGTTTGATGGTCGATGGTAACGCAATAGGGAGTACCTATCGCATCCATACGACGGTAGCGCTTGCCGATAGAGTCTTTCTCCTCGTAGTAGCAGTTGAAGCTGAATTTCAATTGATTCATAATCTCACGTGCTTTCTCGGGCAAGCCGTCTTTCTTGACAAGGGGAAGCACAGCCAGTTTCACTGGTGCAAGAGCGGCAGGCAGACGCAGCACCACGCGCGACTCGCCATTTTCGAGTTTCTCTTCGCAATACGATGCACACATTACGCTGAGGAACATACGATCGACGCCTATCGAGGTCTCAATTACGTAAGGTACGTAGCTCTCGTTGGTCTCAGGGTCGAAATATTTAATATTCTTACCCGAGAATTTCTCGTGCTGCGAAAGGTCGAAATTAGTGCGTGAGTGAATACCCTCGACCTCTTTGAATCCGAAGGGCATACGGAATTCAATGTCGGTGGCAGCGTTGGCATAGTGGGCCAGTTTCTCGTGGTCGTGGAAACGATAAGCCTCGTCGCCGAATCCAAGCGCCTTGTGCCAAGCCAGACGTGTCTCTTTCCACTTATTGAACCACTCAAGCTCGCTTCCGGGACGCACAAAGAATTGCATCTCCATCTGTTCAAATTCGCGCATACGGAAGATAAACTGACGAGCCACAATCTCGTTGCGGAAGGCCTTGCCAATCTGTGCAATTCCAAAGGGGATACGCATACGACCGGTCTTTTGCACGTTCAGATAATTTACAAAAATGCCTTGTGCAGTCTCGGGACGCAGATACACCTTCATTGCACCGTCGGCAGTGGAGCCCATCTCGGTCGAGAACATAAGATTAAACTGACGCACCTCGGTCCAGTTGCGTGTACCCGAAATTGGGCACACAATCTCCTCGTCGATTATAATCTGACGAAGCTCATCGAGGTTCATATCATTTAGAGCCTTGGCGAAACGCTCTTGCAGAGCATCGTGCTTGGCCTTTTCGGCAAGCACCTTGGGATTAGTCTCCATAAACAGCTCGCGATTGAACGCCTCACCGAATCGCTTGGCAGCCTTTGCAGCCTCTTTCTCCATCTTCTCTTCGTACTTTGCAATCTGCTCCTCGATAAGAACATCGGCGCGATAGCGCTTCTTTGAATCGCGATTGTCGATAAGAGGGTCGTTGAAAGCATCGACGTGTCCCGAAGCTTTCCAAATTGTGGGGTGCATAAATATAGCCGAGTCGATACCTACGATATTATCGTGCAGAAGCACCATACTCTGCCACCAATAATTCTTTATATTATTTTTGAGCTCCACACCCATCTGACCATAGTCGTAAACCGCACCAAGGCCATCGTAAATATCGCTCGATGGGAACACAAATCCATACTCCTTGCAGTGGGCTACCACTTTCTTAAATACATCTTCTTGAGCCATTATAGTAACTGTTTGTATATTAAATTATAAATTTTGTGCAAAGTAAAGCATTTTTTTTGGGAAAAACCTTAAATTTGCGGTAAAATATGCAAAAACAGGCTATACTCTTATGATTGATAATAACGAATATGACGACAGCATCGAGGAGATAAACAACGAGGCATTGACAGGCGACGAGAGCACAAGCGGACACAGCAACTACGTTCCGCCACAGGACGCATCGCCCACGCATAAATTAACGGGAATGTACCAAAATTGGTTTCTCGACTACGCATCGTATGTTATTTTGGAGCGTGCAGTGCCTCATCTATACGATGGACTGAAGCCCGTACAGCGTCGCATCTTGCACGCAATGCGCGAGCTCGACGATGGGCGTTACAACAAAGTAGCCAACGTGGTGGGACACACAATGCAATACCACCCGCACGGCGACGCATCCATCGGGGGTGCGCTTGTACAGTTGGGACAAAAGGATTTTCTCATCGACTGTCAGGGTAACTGGGGTAATATCCTCACCGGCGACTCGGCAGCAGCGCCGCGTTACATCGAGGCACGTCTCTCGCGCTTCGCACACGACGTCGTGTTTAACCCCAAGACAACCGAATGGAAACTATCCTACGACGGACGTAACAAAGAGCCCATCACCCTGCCGGTAAAATTTCCGCTACTGCTGGTGCACGGTGTCGAGGGCATTGCCGTCGGACTATCGTCAAGAATCCTGCCGCATAACTTCTGCGAAGTGTGCGACGCAGCCGTTGCCTATCTTAGCGGCGAGCAGTTCACCTTGTACCCCGATTTTCAGACAGGCGGCAGCATCGACGTATCGCGCTACCACGATGGCGACCGCACAGGGCGCGTGCGCATAAGAGCCAAAATATCGAAACTCGAAGATAACAAGACCCTTGCAATCACCGAGATTCCATACGGAAAGACCACCCCGATGATAATAGAGTCTATACTGAAAGCCGTCGAGAATGGCAAGATGAAAGTGCGCCGCGTCGATGACAACACATCGGACAAAGTCGAGATTCTTGTTCATCTGGCACCGGGAGTATCATCCGACAAGACAATCGACGCACTATACGCCTTTACCGACTGCGAGATAAGCATCACACCCTGTTGTTGCGTCATAGACAATCGTACCCCGGTGTTTCTGACCGTCAGCGAGATACTGCGTCGTTCGGTCGATAACACCAAAGAGCTTCTGCGCCGCGAGCTCGAAATACGCAAAGGCGAGCTTTTGGAACAACTGCATTTTGCCTCGCTCGAAAGTATTTTCATCGAGGAGCGCATCTACAAAGACCGCGAATTTGAGCAGGCCAAGGATATGGACACCGTGCTTGCCCACATCGACCTGCGCCTTGAGCCCTACAAGCCCAATTTCGTGCGCGAGATTACACGCGACGACCTTCTGCGGTTGATGGAGATAAAAATGGCACGCATCCTGCGGTTCAACAAAGAGAAGGCCGAGGAACTTATTGCACGCCTCAAGGACGAGGTGGCCGCAATAGACAAGGAGCTGTCGAATATGATTGCCGTAACCAAGCGCTGGTATCTGAAACTGAAAGAAAAATATGGCGAGCGCTACCCACGACTGACCGAGATTCGCAACCTCGACACAATTGTAGCAGCAAAAGTGGTCGAGGCCAATCAAAAGCTCTATATCAACCGCGCCGAGGGATTCATCGGAACGTCGCTCAAGAAAGACGAGTTTGTAAACAACTGCTCGGACATCGACGACGTTATACTATTCTACAAAGACGGAAAATACAAAATAGTAAAAGTGTGCGAAAAACTCTTTGTGGGCAAGAACATTATTCACATCGACGTGTTCAAGAAGAACGACAAACGCACAATATACAACGTAGTCTATCGCGACGGGGCAAAAGGCATCTATTATTTGAAGCGCTTCGCTGCCACAGGAATGACCCGCGACCGCGAGTACGACCTCACCCAAGGGGCTCCCGGCTCAAAAGTCATCTATTTTTCGTCGAATCCCAACGGCGAGGCCGAGGTAATCAAGGTGATGCTGCGTCCCAACCCCCGTCTGCGCAATACAATCATCGAACGCGATTTTAGCGATATTTCCATAAAGGGACGTCAGTCGATGGGTAACATTCTGACAAAGAACGAGGTGCATCGCATAACCTTGAAACGCCACGGCAGCTCGACACTGGGCGGACGTCAAGTGTGGTTCGATCGCGATATTCTACGCATAAACTTCGATAATCACGGCGATTATCTTGGCGAGTTCCACAACGACGACAAAATACTTGTGCTGCTCGACAACGGCGATTTTTATCTGAGCCCCATCGACCTGAACAATCACTACGAGGATAACATTCTTATAATAGAGAAATACGACCCCTCGAAAGTGTGGACTGCGGCCCTCTACGACGCATCGCAGCAGGGCTACCCCTACATAAAGAGGTTCACCTTGGATGCAAGCGCACGCAAACAAAATTGCTTGGGCGACAGCAAAGGAAATCGCCTCATCTGGCTATCCGAAACACCCTACCCGCGCATACAAGTAATGTTCGGTGGCGACGATGCTTTCCGCGAGCCGCTGGTAATTGAGGCCGACGAATTTATAGCCATAAAGAGCTACAAGGCTCGCGGCAAACGCCTCACCACATATACAATAGACGAGATTATCGAGCTTGAACCCACACGCGTGCCTGCACCACCCATAGAGCAGCCCACCGAAGAGGAGAGCGACGATAATCGTCCCCTATATGATGACAGCGAACAACCGACCCTCTTCGACGAAGATGAGAAATAAAATAATACAACTATTGCTGCTGCTTGCGCCGATGCTGCTAACCTCGGCGCTTGCGGCACAAGAGTACACCGAGGCCGACAACATAAACCCCTATCGGGTGAGCGTGCGCAGCACCCTGCACGGTGTGAGCCTTCTGAACAATCTCGACACCTACCTATCGGGTTACAACTACACAGGCGCAGGCTATACACTGCACCACGAGACAATGCGTCGGGCACACACCGGCAACTACAATTGGCGTCTGCACACAACCACAAGTGCCACCATAGGCCTCACCAAGCTGCACAGCACCACACAGATGAGCCTGCAAGCAAGCCGTTATTGGAGCGGCTATCACACATTTGCCTTAAGCAACCGCCTGCAACTTCTGGCCGGCGCACAAATTCAACTCTCGGGTGGCGCACTATACATCCCTTCCAACGGCAACAATCCCGTATCCCTGAAACTGCACACAGCGCTTGCAGCCTCGGCAATGGCCATATACCGCCTGCCGATAAAGAAAAGAATCTACACAGCACGTTATCAGATAGACGTCCCGCTGGCCGGAGTAATGTTCGCCCCGGGATTCGGACAATCGTACTACGAGATTTTCGGCCTCGGCGACACCCGAGGCATTATAAAATTTGCCCATCCGGGAAACAGTCCATCGTGGCGACACACCCTCTCGATGGATATTCCCATCGGGCGTAACACCCTAAGAGTAGCCTATATTGCCAATCTGTATCAATCGCGCGTAAACAACCTGCGCACACATCTTTACAGCCACACATTTGCGGTGGGACTGCAGAAAACTATATATAAGGTAAAGAACAACGACCCAATAAAAGCATACGTGCCCTACTGAAAAATGAGAAAAACGCTGATATATATATTTGCACTCATAGCAACCATTAACATTGCAGGCTGCATCGAGGAAGATAGTTTCGACAATTCCTACACAGGAAATTTCGATGCCCTTTGGAACACCATCGACCAACGATACTGCTTTTTCGACTACAGCAACCGGGAGTTTGGGCTCGATTGGGATGCAGTCTATCACAAATACCGCCCACGAGCCGAGCAGATAACCACCGGCAGCGCCCTCTTCGACCTTATGGGCGAAATGTTGCGCGAGCTGCGCGACGGCCACGTGAATCTGACCTCGGAGTATGGCACAACCTACTACTGGGACTGGAAATTGCACTCACCCATTAACTTCAGCGACAGCATACAGCGCAACTATCTTGGCGACCGCTTCAGGGTGAACAACGGAATAATGTACACCACCATACAAGACTCCATCGGATACGCCTACGTGGGCAGCTTTGCGTCGATGTTCGGCGACAGCAATCTAACAGCAATGTTAATGAGCCTTGCCCATTGCAAAGGACTGATAATAGATATACGCAACAATGGCGGAGGATTGCTCACTGCATCCGAACAACTCGCCTCGCATTTTACCAACGAAAAAATTCACTGCGGATATATCAGGCACAAGACAGGAACAGGGCACAGCGACTTGTCATCGCCCCGAGCCCTATATCTTGAGCGTGGCGACGGCGCAATATGGTTGCGACCCACAGTGGTGCTCACCAACCGAGGAGTATTCAGTGCTGCCAACCATTTTGTGATGCTTATGCGCGAGCTTCCCCACGTGCTGATTATAGGCGACAAAACAGGAGGCGGCAGCGGGATGCCACTTAACAGCACCCTGCCCAACGGTTGGGGGGTGCGATTCTCGGCTTGCCCCATTCTTGACAAAGAGGGACGGATAACAGAGTTTGGCATCGAGCCCGACACGCTTGTACATATAACAAGCGACGATTGGAATCGCGGTCGCGACACAATGATTGAGGCCGCTTGCAACCACATTACAGAGTGTTACAAAAAAAATAATAACGAAAATACCGAAAAATAAAAAAAATGCACTATCTTTGCAACGCTTTACAAGAAAGCAAGCGTCTATAATGGTTGTTCGCAAACACAAAAAACAACCGCGACACGCGCCTGTGGCGAAATTGGTAGACGCGCCAGACTTAGGATCTGGTGTTTAGCGACGTGTAGGTTCGAGTCCTATCAGGCGCACTTTAGCAAATTCGTTTTTCATACGAATTGTTCACAAATTGATTGATGTTCAATGAGTTAATCAAAAACTCATTGAACGCAAATGGCACGAAAGTTGCGATAGTTTCAAAAGATTTTGCAAAAACTATTGCAACTTTTTTTGTGCAATCTCTTTTATGAACGCACTAAATTCAACATTATGCAGTGCGAACAAAGCAAACTTATTCAAAATTTCTATTTTTCCAGAAAGGGGAATAGTATTCATTTATTTGTGTACGACCAAAACACACAACGTACATTATCAAAAAGTGTAAAAGTGTTATTTGGAAAAGGAAAACTAAAAAACACTCCAGCAGACTTTGACAACAAAACACACAAGTTTCCCAAAAAACTTAAAAATGCCGAAACAGACAACAAAGTTTTAGAACACTGGGAGAACACTATTAACACGTTGTTAGAAACAATCGATTTTAATTCAGCAGAAGAGTTATTGCAACAGATTGAAAGGGAACACAACACGCCCATAGTTGCACAGCGCATTGTTACCCTAATAGAACACGCCCAAACAATCTATAAAGAGAATAGCGACAGAAATTCAAGTAACAAATATATTTACTCTAAGTTCATAAACAAGCTAATTGCACAAAAGGAGAAAGCGCAAAAGGGAGAACGTATTTTTGCAGACACCCCAGTTTCTACCATTAACACAGATGTATATAAAGACTGGGAAAAATACTTAGACGCTCACCCAAAATTAGGAAAGCGAGATAGTATGAACGCATTTAGACACGTTGTATATGATTATCAGCACCGCATTAAGGGTTATTCTTGTTTCTCTTTCAATCATTGTTACACGCTGAATTTACGCCCTAAGAATAAGAAAAACGGAAAGCAAGAAACATTGACACCCCAACAAATAAAGCAACTGGAAAGCCTCAACACTATAAATATCCAGTTAAGCAATAAAAAGCATAATACAGAAGAGGCAAAAACAATGTTGTTAGATGTTGCCCTACTTATGTATTACACTTTTTCACGCCCTTATGACATTTTGCTTTTTGATATAGCCAACTTTCAATATAATAAAGATTATGATTGTTGGTGCTGGAGATATGCACCACACAAGAAAGGAGAACACGCCACTATTTGCGAAATTCCAATTACTTGTGTTGAGGCTCTTAAAATCATAAATAAGTACAAGGGCAAGCGCAAGAAAGGCTATTTATTCCCTTATCTGGAAAATTCCGGCAATATATATGTAACAAGAAACAAGGTTACTATGGCTATTAACGAGTTGTTGCAAAAGGCAGCACAATTTTATAACTGGGGATTTAAGCCTACGATGTACACTTTACGACATACACAAATAACAACATCTGTTGCAAATGGTATGCCCATCAACCTTGTTGCCGATTTAGCGCAAACATCCGTAAGGGAGATTAACAGCACCTATTACGACAAGAAAACAGCAGCTTTAAGAGGATTTAATAACTACATAAAAGTAAATGCAAATGTTGAGTTCTAATAATGCTAAAACGGTTTTAGTGTTCAATTCGCTAAAACGCTTTATTGGTGCTTTTATTAGTCTTCATCACACAGCAAAAGTTGTTAGTGCTACAAAGGCTACAATCCGCTCCGTTTGTGTTGGAAAAAGTATGACAGCCAAAAACTTGTATTTTCGCTATCTTCCAGACAATTTAAGCATAGAAGATGTTGTAAATATGGATTTGCCCACCTTTGATAAATTAAACGGCTTAGAGCGCAAATTATACGCTACTAAACGAATAACACGCAAGGGTATGAAGTACAAGAAACGACAATAACAAAAACCGCCCTTAGCCTCTAATTGAGGTTAGGGCGGTTTAATATTATGCTCTCACTTTTGCATTAAGATAGGCGCATAAAATCCCTATTGCGTCCGCTACATCATCTTTATGCTTTTCTGGGAGCGTATAGCCTAAAGCCTCAACCGCTAATATCATTCTCTTTTTAAGAATATCACGTCCCATTTTGTTTGTTGCTCTAAACATAAAGCGTTTAGCCTCCATTGCGCTTTTAAGGGTATAATCAAGGTTGTAGCACTCACAGAACAATGCAACAACACCGTGCAACCTTAATAGGCTTTTTGCTGCATTATACGACTTATATTCATTCTCTTTGTTGTTTACCGGGATATAAACATCTTCCAGTACAATATGAGTTATGCCATACTTATTTGTTGTTTGTTCCAAAAGTTCGTATAGTTCTATGTGTGGCTGTTTGGGTGCGCCTCTTTTATGCTTGCATAAATCCCAAACTCCATAATTTAAAATCTTATTGTCTTTATAAACTGCATAACCGCAACTATTGGCTAAATCTAAAGAAAGTATTACCATTTATTAAGGTTGTTATATTATTACTATTTTGTAAAATAGTTATTGACAAGCAATAACTATTTATTATATTGAGCAAAAATATAATTGTTTGCATTTATACTTAATACACAATTGATTAGAGTGCGTTTCTGTTGTTTGTAATATAATACTGGAGTAACATATTACGCTTGTTGTGTGATACTGGAGTAACATATTACACTTTGAATGTTTTACGTTATGTGATACTGGGGATATAGATAAAAACAACTGGAGTATCACATTACAATCTTGTTACATACTCTTTCAACATTTTATGTATATTCTCAACATCTGGAAGATATTGCATTTTTGCACGTCCCTTACGCTCTCCAATAATCTTTAATAATTTGTATTCCAATAGATTTTTTACCGCTTTTTTTACGCCTATATTAGACGCTTTTACGATTTCCGCAATATCCGAATAGCTCATTTTTATCGGTTGTCGGTTGCTTTCGTGGGCGCTATCGTATTGCATACAGATATAAAGAAAAATACAGAGTTCTAAGTTTGACAAACTATAATTTGCCCATATCATAGGCAATAAATCCATATTCAACTTTACGTATCGTGTAGGTGCGCCCCATTGCGCAACATCAATATATAAACGCTTATTCTCATAATTCATTAACGTAATAACTTATTTACAGCCTCAACATCAAACTTAAATATCTGGCGGTGCGTTCCTTTGTTGAGTACAACAACGACACCATAGGCAATAAACCTATCCAGATAGTTTTTAATAGATTGGTAGGTAATACCGCCTATCTCATTTGCAATTTGTTGATATGAGCGACAAATTACGCCCTCTTCACTTTGTTTTACCAGTTCGCACAATACTGCACGCTCATAGAAATTTAATGTTTTCATTTTGTTTTTATTTAGTTCGTATATGAATAGTGTTTACTTTTCCAAAAAGTTTAATATTTCTCAATATTTTATTTGTACCTTTGCAGCACCTCAACAAATGAGGTATTAAACACGTGTAAGCGTTTAGTATCGCCTTTTGTCGGAAATCTGGACAATTTCCAAAATCACAAGGACGATAACAAACTATGCTTACGCCTATGTTGTATATTATTCCAATATGCAATAAAAGAGGCGTGGGCTGTTGTTATTACTTGTGATTAGGCAGTCCAGAGCCTCCGATGAAATGATAGCTAACAGTTCCCACGCTTCGCCATTAAAAACCGCCTATCTGGGGAATTGAGGCACAAATAACTTTTTAGTATGGACACCTTGATAATTGTCGGTATGGTAATCGGTATTGTATTTATAATTGCACATAACTATATTAAGAATGCCGAGCAACAAGCAAAAGAGGCTGCAAAAGAAAGAGAAAAGAAAAGAGCTGCACGTAAAGCAGAAGAAGAGCAAGAGAAAAATAAATTTGCAGAATTTCTTGAAAACAACAAGAAAGAATACGGAACATTGACAAAAGAAATTATCATATCCAGAAAAAAGGCTCAAAATATTCTTGTTTTTGAGGAAACACAAACAATTCTTATACTTGGCAAAAAGTATCATTTCAAAGATATTCTAACAAGCAAAATTGAAAAAGTTCTATATAAAAAGGGCGAAACAGAATACACAACAATCCCCGATAAATACCAAATGGCAGAAGAACAAGTTTTGTGGGGAATGGGCAAGAAGTACAACGTAAAAACCACAACACAAACAAGGACAAAGCCAGACATATATAAATATCATTTGTATATTGGAATAAACAACATAAGCCAACCTCAAATATCTTTTGTTGTTTAGGGAGAGTCCACCGCCAATGAAATAAACAATTTAATGCAAGTCATCATACAATCAAATAAAACTCAACAATGAGCTACTACAAAAGTGATTATACCGGTTATATGTACGATAGATATATGCACACTGGAGAGGGTGCAGAATATTTTGAGGATAATGAAGAAGAATATCCAGAAGAGTACATTGAAGAGGTAGAAACAGAAGAGGTAGTAGAATATAAAGACACCAACGAAATGTTAGATGATACGATACGTTATTTGAAACTGCAAATAAAAGAAAAAGAGCGTATCATTAAGGAGCAGAAAAGAATTGAACGAAGAAGAAAGGCACAAGCAAAGAAGAATTGCAAACGTACAAAGAAAACAGCAACAGAAACACCCAAAGTAGAAAAGCCAACTTTGAGTTATAATACAAAGTTGGCTATTGGCTGTTTTCTGTTCGTGCTAAATGTTGTTTTGTTGTGGTTCTTATTTACTATGTAACACTTTTTTGTTACCACTTTTTTTGTTGCCAGATTAAGAAAAGAAAAACGAGATTGAGAAATTTGAGGCAAAAATTATATATGGCATCCGTCCCAGAGAGGACACCCACCCCCCCTTATTTTTATTTTCAATGGTAGCAACACACTGAGGACATAAACAAATAATAAGACATAAAGTAATCAAATATAGAATAATTTATAGTAACTTTTTGGCTTAAACAAATAGCGATAAACCGAACTTAATAAGACTGGAATTATAACAGCCTCAACAAAAAAGTATTATAAATATTCTGTTATTTACAAAAAGCGTCATATCTTTGCACTCAAATTAACCAGCGTTCATTGAAACGATTTTACAAGAATTATTGCAACTTTTGAAAAGTTTTATTTATAAGTCTTTCAAAATCAATCAAATAAAAAGAATAAGTTTGCACCCTATCAGGCGCACAATGAGAATTACGAGGAATTTTACAAAAGAGAGTTTTTGTAAAATTCCTCGTAATGCAAAATCGACAATGCTTGCAGCAACGGGGCGCAGGTCGCGGAGCAAAGTCGGCCCTGCAGGTTGCGAAAAGACAGCATTGTCAAATTCGATAATTTGTCTTTTATGTTACAAAAATTCGCATAGTTTTTTTCTGATAATTTCTATATCTCTCTCACGATTACGCTTAAGGCGTTTTGTTTCTCCAAAATCACAATAATGAAGTTCTATAAGTTTTATATTATTTAATGGTAAAACAATTCTTCTACGTTTGTCATATTTTTTTCTCTGCTCACCTCTGGATATTCCACTTACTGTTTTCTTGCGGTCAAAAAAAGGCGTAGAAACTGTATGCTGCGACTCGCAATATTCTATTACCAAATTCAATTCTTTGTAATACGCATCAACAGGCAGACGTCTTCCCGAATCACCTTTTAAAAAATCAAATTTATGCTGTTGTGAAGCTTTGAGCCCAAGCACTTCGTTACATAAAGCAATAATATAATGCTCGTCAGAATTTTCTCTAACCTTTACCGGCGCTTTGCTTGACTTTGTTTCATGACTAACTAAAACTTTCGAGCACATTTGAGATTTCACTTTATTTACAAAAAACCAACGAGTATTAGCATCTTTTCTTTCGGGATATACATACGGTATTAAATTGAGTTCATTTCTACTATCTAATTCTCTTAACAATTGCCTTATGGGTAACCCGTTTTTATGGTCTTTTTCAAAAATGCCATTTTTTATAAAAAGTGGCATCAGTTCTTTCGCGGGGATTTTAGAATCAGCACTTGATGCAAAATAATCAGCAAGCACATTGTTGATTTTGTCTATTTTTTCTAGTTTATTCATAAAATTTAGTAAAGTTATTACAATAAACGCAAAAATAATATTATTCGGAATAATCAAAAAAACAATCCGTTGATGGTCGTACGATTACAAGCAGAAACAAATTGCCGTTGACGACAATAGAACAAACAATACGACAATGCCCAAACACCCCTTATTTTTGCTCTTTGTGCTGTGGACGTTTAAATTGTCGATATAATCCTTAGCCTCTTGAAGGCTGCAATTATTATCTTCTCTATACTCTTTCACGGCTCGCAGTGTTTGCCCTTTGTTTATCAAATCAATATACTTTTTATTCTCGGGGCTCTCTTCAATTTTTATTTTATTATCATTTTCCATAAACTATATTTTTGATTTATTGCGAAAATACAACAAAAGAGCGAAAAAGCACAAAATTCAATTTACTTTTTCAAAGCGGGCACAAAAAAAAAGCTTTCCACCCAAAAGTGCAAAGAGACGTGGGCAGCAGCAAAAAAACGAGCATCGTCTATTTTAGCATCCACTTATGATAGAGGCCGAAAAAAATCGGCAATTTTAATAAATTTGTCAACTTTATTCATTACATTTGTAAAATACTCTGACACAAAAAGAAAGAACAACCGACAATTACCAAAAAAAGAGATAAACTAATCAATATTTTTATGAGACTAAAATCTTTTTCAATTTATGCATTATTTGCCACACTCTTCAGCGTGGGCGTAAATGCACAACAGTCCGACTACTATGTAGCGCACGGAGCAGATGTCAACATCACCCACTCTACGCACTACCCCAAGGCAGTTGGTATTGTAGGAACACAAAGTGAGCAACAAACGCTCGACGGAATTGCGTCTGCCCCCCGCTGTGCGGCCTATTTCGACAAGAGTACAACTATCTTCGATGTAAAATCGGGCGACGTTGTAACCCCGCAGATTACCATCAACGGCGAGTGGATGCACGGCTACGTTTATGTCGATTGGGACAACAGCAAGCAGTTTGATGTTAAGCTCGAAGGTACAGGTCCCTACACCAAGGGCGAGGGCAACGAGCTTATGTGCTGGTCGCTCTACGGGCACAACACCGACGGCGACAGCGGCTGGAACAGCGACGGCACACAACTCACAGGAGGCAATGTGCTTGCTCCCGGCTCATTCAAAGTACCCGAAGGCCTTGAGGTGGGCTCGACCTATCGTATGCGCTACAAGGTCGAGTGGAACAGCATCGACCCGGCAGGCAGTGGCGATAAATTCATCAGCGACGGCGGTTCAATAATCGACGTAACGCTAAGAATATCGGGCACAGCCGAGGAGATTGAGCCCGAGGGTTACCCCATTGACGATTATCAAGAGCCTCGCGTGGGCACAACTCCCGACGCAGCCGAGTGGAGCACAATTCCCGATGGTCTGAACGCTTCGTGGGCATCACGCGACGTACACTACTCGCTGCACAAAGTACCCGCGCTTACACAAAAAGACGAGGCCGAAATATATGCTTGGAAAGGCGAACGTGCCAACATTCAGGCTGTTCTTTACAGCAAGAGCGACGAGGGCACACTGAGCGTGCGTATGAGCGAGTGGAAAAAGGACGGTGTCGCAACAGGCATTAACACAGCCGAGGCACGCTTCGTAAACTACGTAATTACCGACGACTACGACGCTTGCGGCAATCATCCGATGACCCTTCCCACGTGGCTTGTGGCCGACGTAATAGACCAAGATAAGCCCCACGCAGTGCCCGCAATGGAGACACGCCCCGTATGGTGCACAATAGAAGTACCCCGCGAGGCCGAGGCCGGCGAGTACATCAGCGAGCTTCAGATAGTAAACGAGAGCGGCGAGATTGTAAAAAACCTTACACTGAAAATCAACGTCGATAGCCACGCGCTGCCCACTGTGGCCGAGCAGAAATTCCATCTCGACTTTTGGCAGCAGCCCTACTCGGTGAGCCGTTACTATGGCGTCGAGCGTTGGAGCAAAGAGCATTTTGACGCCCTGCGTCCCTATCTGCAAGCATTGGGACGTGCCGGACAACGCACCGTTACAGCCATTATGTTCTACGAACCTTGGGGCGAGCAGACACACGAGCCCGACCGCTTCGACCCGATGATTCAGACAACAAAAAAGAGCGACGGCAGTTGGGAGTACGACTACACAGTATTTGACAAATACGTCGAGTTGTGTGCCGAGTACGGCATTGACAAGCAGATTAACTGCTTCAGTATGATTCCTTGGGATATGAGTTTCCGCTACTTCGACGAGGCAACAGGCAGCTACAAATTCATAAACACCACAACCTCGACAGCACAATATCGCGACCTGTGGACAAATTTCCTAAAGGCCTTCAAGACCCACCTGCAAGCAAAAGGCTGGTTTGAAAAGACCAATATATCAATGGACGAGCGCGAGGAGAGTGATATGCTCAACGCCTATAATATCGCCAACTCAATAGGCTTTAAAGTATCATTGGCCGGCAACTACCACTCGTCGATGTGCGACAAATTGCAAGATATGTGCGTGCAGCTTGGACAAGAGCATCTGTTCACCACAGCACAGCTTGCCGACCGCAAGGCCAAGAATCGTATAACCACATTCTACACAAGCTGCGCCAACAGCGAGCCCAACATTTACACAAACTCATACCCCGCCGAGGCCACCTATCTGCCCCTGCTTGCAGCAGCCAAGAATCTTGACGGCTATCTGCACTGGGCGTGGATAAACTGGGACGAGCATCCTTTGACCGACAGCCGTTACCGTAAATTCGGTTCGGGCGACACATACTGCTACTACCCCGGCAACCGTTCGAGCATCCGTTTCGAGCGTCTCATCGAGGGTATTCATCAGTACGAAAAGGTACAAATTCTGCGCGAGGAATATAAAAACGACAGCGAAAAACTCGAAGCACTCAACGCTTTGCTCAACCGCTTCACAAGCAGCGCCGTTGCAGGCGAGCAGTGTGCCCAATGGGTTGACGACATCGAGGCTTTCCTCAACGGACAAGAGGTTGAAATTCCCGTTGCAAAAGATGTAAAAACAGGATATTACAAGATAATAAGCAAGGCCACCTCGCGCGCCGAGTACCTATACAACAACGCTCTGCACAGCGGCAACAGCCTTAAATTCACACTGCAATCGAACGAAGCTGTCGGCACAAATAACGGTGTGTGGTACGTAACCGTAAAAGACGGCAATAAAATTGGCGTAAAGAACGGCGATGGCAACCCAATGGTAGCAGGAGCCAATTGGGGCGGCTCGATAGTAGGTACTTTCACCGAGCTTACAGTGGGCGAGACAGTAGATGTTGGCGAGTATCGCTACTACTTCTTCAGCGAGGCTATCAACTGCACCAACGGAGGCGCCAATTTTAAAGTAGGCGGTGCCGACTTTATCACAACGTGGACATCGGGTGGCACAGCCGACGACAATATGTGGCGCTTCGAGCCCGTTGACGTCGAGCACAAGAACATCTACAACGTAGCAATTGAGGGCAACGAAGATACCTACGTAACATACACACAAGGCGGAGTGAGCGAGACAGCCTTCAACGGCGGATTTTTCATTGCCGACGGCCTCATCTCAAAAGAGAACCTTAAAGCAGGCATTCTTAACAACGTACTCAACAGCGCCGAAATCACCATCGAGGATGGAACAATAAAAGTCAGCAACATAAAGGCGGCAGCCGTCCCCGAGAAGCAAGACCTTTACAACACCAGCAAAGGCGACGGTGTTATTCCGCCCTACCGCATTCCCGGTATCACAACAGCAAGCAACGGGCGCCTCATCACCGCCGCATCACGCTTAGTGTGCGGTACCGACCCCGGATACGGACAGGTTGACATAGTATGCCGCGTGAGCGACGACAACGGCGCAACGTGGAGCCCGATGATAGACGTTGCAGTGGGCACCGGCCGCACCTCGGCAACAAAGAATTATTTCGACACCGCATTTGGCGACCCAGCAATTGTAGCCGACCGCACAACGGGCGAGGTACTTATACTGGCCGTTGCAGGTTGCACCGTCTATGGCAACTCGAACACCACACGTAACAACCCCAACCTTATAGCACTTATACGCAGCAAGGACAATGGCGAGACGTGGGAAGAGCCCATAGACGTAACCGAGGACATCTACAGCCTCTTCGACGCGGGCAACCCAATGCAGGCAGCCTTTGTAGGTGGTGGAAAAATATTCCAAAGCCGCATTGTAAAAAAAGACAAATACTACCGCATTTACGCAGCACTATGCGCACGCCCCAACGGCAACCGCGTAGTATATTCCGATGACTTTGGAGCAACGTGGCACGCGCTGGGCGGTGCATCGGCACTGCCTGCAACAGGTGGCGACGAGCCCAAGTGCGAGGAGCTTCCCGACGGACGCGTAATTCTATCGAGCCGCGTCGGTGGCGGACGTATATACAACATATACACCTACAGCAACACCCTCGAAGGCAAGGGAGCGTGGAGCGAGGCTACAAAGAGCACATTTGAAGGCTCGGGCCTTACCCCCGGCGGCAACTCGACCAACGGCGAGATTCTCATTATCCCCGCAGTGCGCAACAACGACAACAAAGAGGTTTATGTTGCCCTACAATCACTGCCCACAGGCAGCGGCCGCACCAACGTAGGTATCTTCTACAAAGAGCTCGACGCAGCAAGCGACATCAGCAGCGTTGCCAATTTTGCAACCGGCTGGGACGGATTCTTCCAAGTGAGCAACACAGCATCGGCATACAGCTCAATGGATCTTCAGGCCGACAACAGAATAGGCTTTATCTACGAGGAGACACTCACCGGATTCGGCAAGCGTAACAACCCCGTATCGACCAGCTTCCCCACAGGCGCAGGCCAGCACAATTTCGACGGATTCGACAACCTCTACGTAGCCTACGAGCTCGAATACATAACAGGCGGAGCATACAGTGTGAACCGTGATACCGACCGCCGCGCATTTGTACAAAATTACTTCAGCACAATTGCCCAAGAGGCCGAAATATCGGACGAGCAAAAAAGCCTTGTTGCCGAAGCAGTAGCAGCGCTTAGTGCACAGCCCACAGTAGAAGAGATCGACAACATCTACTATCTGCTTGCCGGTGGTGGAGCACCCGACAAATGGGACGGCAAGACCCTCACCTTCACCAACGTACAGAAAAGCGGAAAAGAATACACACTATACATCGACGCCGACAACACACTGAATATCAGCACCTCCTCGGCCGACGAGATTGGCGCAGCAGCACAATTCCTGTGCACAAAAGAAGCCAGCGGAAAGTACAGCCTCTACAACAAAGAAAAGCAACTGTACATAATATGGCGTGCAGGAAAAAACTACGGCTACAATAACAACAGCGGTACACTCGCCGACTACAATGCCACATACTGCGACTGGAGCTTCAACGACGCAAGCACCTCGATGCCCGGCACCCACTACATTGTGAGCAAACGCAGCGACGGCATCACCGACGGCTCGATAATCATCATGGCAGCCGGCACTTTCGATGCTTGGTCGAGCTCGGCAGGCCTCAGCGACAATTACAGTAACCTTTTTCGCATAGAAGCAATAGATGTAAACACCGCAATTGAGAATGTAACCGAAAAAGCTGGCGACGCGACAATCTACGACCTCTCGGGCCGCAAGATAGAAAAAGTTACCAACGCAGGTATCTACATCATCAACGGAAACAAAGTGCTGATTAAGTGAGAGCAATGATTGAAAAGCTTGCTTATTCAAGCATTGCCGAGCGCAAAGCAGTTGGGCGCAGCCAAAGTGCTGATTAAGTGAGAGCAATGATTGAAAAGCT
>CAYYEL010000030.1:0-24727 GCA_964470845.1 uncultured Bacteroidaceae bacterium
CCTCTTTGTTTTTTAATTTTTTTTATGTTAATTCGCAAAATAACCAAATAAAAGAGCATTATGATACCCGCAGAATTTGATGAGATACGTCCGTATATGCCCGAGGAACTTCCAGCAGTCTATGAAGAGTTAATTGCCGACCCCGAATTTCAGGCAGCAATGGGGTACGTATTCAAGCAGATACCCTTTGAGCAGGTTGCCGCGCTTATGCGTAACAGCCGCACGAACCTCGATTTTCAGAAAGCACTTGTCTATCCTTTCCTGCAAGGACTTCTTGCAAAATTCAGCAAGGGCATCAGCCTCACTTTCGACAATAAAGAGAGTATGCGTAGTGCTCTGTGCATCTCGAACCACCGCGACATTATCCTCGACTCAGCCTTTCTGTGCCTGTTGATGGTCGAGCACATTGACAACACCGTCGAGATTGCCATCGGCGACAATCTGCTCATACGTCCGTGGATAAAAAAACTTGTGCGCGTGAACCGCAGTTTCATCGTGCAACGCTCGGTGTCGATACGCGAGATGCTCGCATCGTCCAAGCGCCTGTCGTCGTACATACACCACGCAATTGTCGAGCGCAAACAGCCCATTTGGATAGCACAGCGCGAGGGACGCGCCAAGGACTCGAACGACGCTACACAAGAGGGACTTCTGAAAATGCTCTCAATGTATGCAGGCGGCGATATTTTCGATGCTCTTAAAGTGCTTAACATCGCGCCCACCACAATCTCGTACGAGTTTGACCCCTGCGACTATCTTAAGGCAAAAGAATTCCAGCAGAAACGCGACAACCCCGAGCACAAAAAGTCGCCTATGGACGACCTTATAAATATGCAGACAGGCCTATTCGGTTACAAGGGCGCAATTCACTATCATATTGCCGACGTTATTAACGACAAGATAGACGCTCTCGACCGCACAATGCCCAAGAACGAGCGCACGGGCGCCGTTGCACGCATCATCGACAACACCATACACCGCAACTATCGTTTGTGGCCTGTAAACTACTACTTCTACGAACTTCTGACAGGCGACACACAATATGCCGACCGTTACACAGCAGCCGACAAAGAGCAGCTCGACGGCTATCTTGCAGCACAGATTGCAAAGGTTGACCTCCCCAACAAGGACGAGGCCTTCCTGCGCACAAAGATTCTGGAAATGTACGCCAACCCACTAAAAAATTACATAAAAGCACACGCCACCGAACAATAACACCGTTTAAAGCATTTATATAGCAGAGGCGTCAATCACAGCCTCTATAAATATAGATGTTGAACGGTCGATGAATGAGGATTTTGTGGCGTTTGACAACCAAAGACCGTATAGGCTGTGCCCCACACAGGGCACAGCCTATAAAATTTCAAAGGAAAGAGGGGGTGGTAAAAGTATTTTACTCGTCTTTGTCGCCTTGCAAATAGTAAAGGTCGCCACTGAGAATCTGCTTGACGCGGGCCACAGCCTCCTCGCCACGAAGAGTGAACGAGATTGCACGTCCCTCGGGATCAACAAGAACAATCGTTGGAATCATACTCACATTCATCAGTCGTGCGGTAGGCGATTTTCCCATCATAAAATCACAAGAGTGAACCCAGTCCTCTCTATCGACACCCTCGTCGGCTATTACCTTGTGCCACGCTTCGGCATTTTTGTCGAACGAATGGCTTATGAGCACAAAACTATCTTTATGTACACGTGTCTCGTCGTATAGTTGCTTAATATATTTAAGTTCCTGCATACAAGGATGACACCAGCTTGCCCAAAAGTCGATAAGCACGAATTTTCCGCGAAAATCGGATAGATGAACGACACTTCCGTCGCGCATTTGCAAGGGAATATCGGGCAGTTCGTTACCCTCTCTAAGGTCGCCCGAGAGAACCTCGCTCTTGAGTGCGCGGTAATATGGATGGCTGTGCAAACTGTGGTCAATCGAACCAACCATCTGAGTAGCATAAGCATTGCCGATGTGCGGGAGCAGTTCGTGTTTCATCATCAGAGGAGCAATGGGCGAAGCATTATGGTCGAGCAGAAACTCTAAACGGCGGTTGTTGCATTTGAGAATGGCACGCGCGTTAAACTGCGAGCGATATTCGAGCCCTTCGGCACTGTTGACCCACTCGTCGCCGCGTGTTGAGGCGAGCGACCTTACCTCGTCGAGTTGTTCCTGTACACAAGCATCCGAGATTTTCTTATACTCGGTATAGAGATTATTTGTCGCAGTTCCCGAGACCTCGCTGTGCAATGGATAGGCTGCGCTCGCAGTGTTAATATCGACACTACCGGCCTCTACAAAAAGAGGAATATTGCCATTATCGAAGCCTGTGATAAGATAGAGCATCGTGGGCTCGTTGCTTGCGAGTTTATATCGGAAACTGTATTTCCCTTTTTTAACCTTTGACGAGTCAATATTCACAAGGCGATTGTACTCGTCGAGACGGGCAAGATAGACCATCTTTATTCTTTTCCCATCGTAACGCAGTGTGTCGTTCATTATACGCCCTTTTATGGTACACATATCTTGTGCGTGCAGACACAAAGCCACTGCAATAACAACTAATGCCGAAATTATTCTTTTCATCATCATTTTCTTTTATTTTGGTTGTTATAAGCTATTCTTATTTATTGTCAATGATGCGCTTTATCCTCTTTACCATTGCCTCGCCACGAAGTTCAAAGGCCACCACCTTTCCATCGGGGTCGATAAGCGCCGTGTAGGGCACACCCTCGACGCCAAAGAGCTTGGCTGCCTCGCTGTTCCATCCCTTAAGAGTGGAGATGTGAACCCAGTTTTTATGTTCAAGGGCATTTTTCTCGATGCAGTTTTTCCAATCGGGCTCTTTACTGTCGAGCGAGTAGCTAAGAACAATGAATTTTTCACTGTTTGCCGAGTATTCGAGAGCCTCTTTTATAAATGGAAATTCACGACGACAGGGGGCACACCAGCTTGCCCAAAAATCTATAAGGACATATTTTCCTTTAAATTGCGACAGTGTAAGCTCGACGCCATCGGGTGTAAAGCCCGAAATATCGGGAGCCTTATTACCCTCTTTAAGCTCGGCTGCACGCACCGCATTTACAAGTTCTTTGTACATATGGTGTGCACGCAACGACGAGGGTACAGCTGACAGAAACTGCTCCTCTATTGCACGCGGGGTGTACATTGGGAACAAAGAATATTTTATCACATACAGTGCCACAGGCGAGTCTATGTTATTGTACACAAAATCGACAAGCGCCACCTTTGTATATAGATTATTCGAGTGAAACACCGAGTTACGCACCTTACCCGAGGCCTCAAAGTCGTCCTGTACCTCCTTGGGCAGAGCGCTCATCGCCTCGCGCATACGCACCTTCGATGCCTCGATTGAGGCATTATTGGCATCTATATAGGCTTGAAAAACATTGTTGCAGGGTGTACCTCCGATACGTGCCGATGCGGGAAAGCGTGCATCAAAAGGCTCGATTATTATTGTACCCTCTTCGAGAAACACCTGCAATGCTCCATTGTCGAAGCCTGTGATATTATAAACGTCGAGACGAGCGGGGAGCTCACCCTCGAATGTAAAGCTACCGTTTACTACCTCGGCTGTGTCGATTGCAACCTCTTGACCATCGACTGTTGCAACAAGAAACAGTTTATCGATTCTCTTTTTCTCGAAGCGCAGCGAGTCGCAACTCATTTTTCCCTTTACCGAGTACCTTTTCCCCTCGGCGTGCACGGGCAGCGTCATTATAACCGCTAACAGGCAAAATAATAGATTCTTCATACTATTTTATTTATCAAAATTCCAATCTCTCCTTTATAAACTCTCTTAATTTCTCGCCGCGTAGCCCTGTGGCTATTATGCGGTTATTCTCGTCGAGCACAAAGAGTGCAGGCACTGCTTTTACATTGTACAATCGTGCGATATTGCAGTTCCACCCATTAAGGGTCGATACGTTCACCCACGCAAGGCCGTCTTTCGCAATTGCAGCCTTCCACTTTTCGGCATTATTATCCAAAGATATGCCTACAATTTCGAGGCCTTGCTGATGAAACTCGTCGTACAAGGCTCTAAGCGCGGGATTATTCATTCGGCAAGGGCCGCACCACGATGCCCAAAAATCCAATATTTTTATTTTTCCCGGTACTGCACTCATTGTTACCTCGACACCATCGGGTGTCGAGGCCGTAAAGTCGGGGGCTACGGCATTATCGGCGGTAGATTCGAGTTTTTTTATCCGTTCCCTTATAAGGCGTGCACAATGGGTAGCCTTTGCACCCTGCCCCATTGAGCTGTACATACGACGCGCCTCTTGCAAGCCAATATCTTTCATCAATATATTTGAGTATATTGTATAGGCTGTGATAAGATTGTCATTTTGTGAAAGAAAGTCGGTTGTCAGCCCTTGCAGATATTGTTTATTGTATTGCAGAGTGTCGTTCACCCTGCTGGCACTGCGATATTTACTTGCCGAGCGCAGCGAGTCGTATCGCTGTTGCAGAGTGTTTATTATAACACTTAACGAGTCGGATTTTTTCATATACGCAGTGTAAGCCTCGTTCAATCGGCCGCCTTTTATATAGGCACTGCTATCGTCGGTGAGACGTGCTTCGTAAGTCTCGCCCGGCTCGACAAAGAGTGTGAACCCCCCTTTGTAACCATCGAGAACAATCTGTGCCACAAGAGGCTCGTTAATCTGCGTCGATAGCTTGAAACGCGACTTTTTAAAGTCGGCCGAGACTAATGTATCGAGACGCCCCTCGCCCTCGTCAACAAGCAGGTGCAGCGTTCCTTTTTTAACGCCCTTAACCTCGCCCTTTATTGTAATTTCGCCACCCTCTTGCGCCGAGGCAAAAGTACAGGCTATCAATGCCATAAGAAATAGTTGTCTCATACTTTTTTAGTTTAAATAATCGGGAAGCGAGTACATATATATCTGTGTAAATTGCAAGTCTTTTATTCGTCCGAATGGTTCGCCGTTGTTGCCCTTGTCGTAGAACAACTGAGGTGCATCACTATCTACGTCCGAGGCTGTGTTCAAGAGAATCTCGGCCACAGCTCCCTGTCCGTTCTTTTCAAGTCCTATGCTGAGCCAACGTCCGAGGTTATCGGAGTAGCTGTTGCTCTCTTCGACACGGAATTTAAGCAGCGACACAGTATAACCCTCGGGTGCAGTATATAACGGTGTACTATCGCCGTTCGAGACGCTGTAACGATAGACTGTTCCACCATCGGCATAGAACAGATAGTTTGTTGTGAACCACGAATTATAAACTATGGTGGCAACATTCTTGGGAGCAAAATTACGCATACGGCTACCCGTAATTGTAAATGCCGGCTTTATCTCCTCTTTTCCTTTTGCCATTTTTTTGCCCTCCTTTTCGTTGCCGACCTCCATTTTCGTCAACTCGTAACGCCAGAAATCGCCACTCGCCTCGTCAAGGAAGATAAAATAGGGCTTTGCCTCGCTGTAATTCTCGCGATACTGTATATAGGCATATACCGCACGCATCCCGACGGGCGATTTTTCGAGTGAGCTAAAATCGACGTTTGCATCGAGTACAGGGTTGCTGAGCATCGATGGATAATTACCGAGCATATCAGCCTCGCTCTGTGCATATTGTTCGTTCTTGGATATATAGAGGAAACGGTTGTTCTTTGCGTCCCACATTACATATCGTCCTTCGGTTATTGTGGCTGCCGTAATTTGATAATCGGATTGATGCAGGCTGTTTCCGCCCGACTGTTCAATACCGTATCCGGGTTTATAGAGTGCTGGAACATAGTTTCCGATGCGCATCTGCCCATCCTTGGACAGCACAATGCGGTAGAGAGTGTAATTCGAGGGGTCGCCTGCCTGAATATTTCGTGCATAAACAAAGGAGTTGTTAACAGGCTTCATTAGTACACTATTGTAGAATTTCGCATTCAGACCAAAGGGGTTGTAGCCAATAACCTCGGCGTTGGACGAAAAGGCCAGCAGAGTATTTACCTCTTTTATATCCCAACTACCATTTACGTTGCTAATATCCTGATAGGTGGTATAGGACAGTCCCTCGGCATTGGAGAAGGGAGTTGCTCCGGGGTAAAGGTAGCCGTAAGCATCGGTATAAACATTTGTAACGTCGCCTATTATCTCAATATTTCCCAACCTACGCGAGCCCGCCTCGCCGTGCAGCACAAAGAGGCTGTTTTTGTATATGGGGCGCGTCTTTATACTAAAACGTGTATAGTGCGAGAGTGTCGTTTGTGTATCGTATATTTGCAGATATACACTGTACTCTTTTTCCTTTCCAACGGGAAGAGTAACATCGAGATAGCCGTTAGTCTCGATTGTATCGCGACGCTCGTTATCGCCCTCGTCGGTGTGTCCGACGTACCAATAGAAATGCAGATTACTATAATCCTCGGCAAGTGTCTGTTCGACTACTGCGTCAATGCGGCGCACAGTATCGCTTGGTATCATTGCTTGTTGAACCTCGATGAGCTTACCATAGGCCGACTCTATTGCCGATGGAGTAAAACTCACCGATTTTATTTCGTTCATCCTATCGAGTTTATAGCTGTAGTTGCCCTTATCCTCGTAGCATCCTGCCAAAATTATTGTAAGGCTTATTGCGCTTAGTATTTTTTTCATAACAATTCTTTTTCGGGTAGATTATCAAATATCGAGTTGCGGGAATGTGAATGAATATGTGCCTGCGGGTGCTGCATCGTAGGCTGCTTTTATCACTCGGTAGCACTCTTTTATGGCCTCTTCGCCTCCGGCTGCGCTGTCCCACGCCGCATCGAAGATGCTCCAATCTATAATTACAGGGAACAGTTGCCACAGAACAAATTGCTTTCCCTGCGCCTCTTGATGCTCAAGCCACGCGGCAATCATAAAGCGATATTTATCGTCGCTATACTCGCCATAATATTTTGTAGGCTTTTGTCCTGCTCCGATACCCCAGCTTGTCCAGCAATCGGGCTGAACAACCTCGTACTCAATGCCTTGCAGCATCGGATACCAACAATTATCTTGGAATTGCGAGCTCGACAATGCCCAACTGCTATAATACATATTATAGTTGCGCATCATCGTGAGCACAGCCATACGGTTAAGGTCGGCGAGGCGCTCTTCGCTGCCCAAAAGCTCGGCCTCGTTGGCTGTGTTGGCCTCGACTGCGGTTGCGAGTGAAGCAAACGTCGAGGCTGAATATGCACCAAGATATTTATCGTGCTGTGCACCCCAATAGTAGGGTTTCGAGTAGTTACAGTCGGTGCTGAAAGGAATATCGATGCTTATCTTCTCATCGGGATTCTGCTGCTGTCGGCGACGAAGTTCATCGACGGCTAGCATATTGTAATTCATCAGTTTGTTCCAATCGTACATTGCGCCATCGGCTGCGTAGTTATTATCTTGCAACAGATTAACAAAGAATATATGTTTGTCGGGCGACCATTTACCCAGATAACTTACGGCCCAATCACTGTCGCCCCAGCCCGCCGGACGTGTGTAGCTCTCATATACATACAGGGTAAATTCAGTGCGTCCTGCAATGCCCTCGCCTATTGCACCCGGTGCGGTGGCATCGAAATAGAGGCAGATGGCATATTTGGTGTCGCGTTCAGCCGGGCGCAACACCTGTATGCTTATGTTCTTCTGATACTCACCGCTCGAAAATTCAACGTCGGGCAATATTACCTGCGCCTCGGGATAGCCCTCTACAGGGCGCGTTTTTAGCACTGCTTTACGACCATCCTCGGTGATGTGTCCCAAAAGTTTGGTTTTAATCTCTATGGGGAGCGACGAGGGGTTACCCAATACTCTATCGGCAAAATTTATATTTGTACTAAACTCGGCCGCCGTCTCGTAGTCGAAATATATTCCATTATTCTGCTCGCTGAAGAGGTCGGGTTCTTGTTTGTCGCACGAGGGCAGCAGCGCCACCGCCAATAGCAACATTGCTGTTTTTATTCTATTTATTTTCATATCGTCATTTTTTCTTTGTTGTGATTATTCTGCTGCATCATCGGTTGCAGTGTCGGTTGCTTCGCTCCAGCCATACTCGCGCTCGGCGTCGGGTAGCGGGAATATAAAATTCTCATTCGAGAGGGTAATCTCGGGACAGTGTGTCAACGCACCGGTAACACCGTGTGCTTTCAAGAAATAGAAGAATTGCCCCTCGGCGTAAAACTCTTTGCGATACTCGGCCCGAAGCGCCCCGATACGCTGCTCGGGTGTGTCGCAGACGACATTCTTCGACGATGATATTCCTCGGCGGTTGCGTACAATGTTTATGTAGTAGGCAGCCTCATCGCCCTCGGAATTTTCGCACACAATATAGTACATCTCGGGCAGACGCAGCAGAGGGATTGCCTCCTCGTCATTCTCTTGGTACTTATTTGTTACCGCCATCTGATAGTCGCTGTTACGCGAGAATGCAGCCGAACGGGCACGCATATCCTCGCTCTCGCTTCCGCTAATTTCGAAGATGGCATTGAGGGTATTGTAGGTTACGTGATATTTTGTTTGAATCTTATCTCCAGCATCGAAATAGGCCGACAAATTATCTTTCATTTGATACAGATTCACGGCGCAGAGCGTCTCGGAGAAGAGTATCGGGTCGTCATCGTTGCTGCTTTTTAGTTCAAGGCCGCAATTATCAATAACGTCGAGTGCCGCAGCCTTGGCCTTGTCGCTGTTGCCTGCATAATTGTGTACACGGGCGAGCATAGCATTTACAGCGTGGAAGTTGAAGCGGAAACGGCGCTGCACGCTGCTATAATCGCTTAGGTCGATATTGCTCTCATAGGCCAAAAGCCTTTTTGCCGTGTCAAGGTCGGCTATAATATTTGCAACAACCTCTTCGGCTTCGAGCAGTGGCATTTTACTTTTATCGGCCAATGTGCGATAGGGGATGCTCTTAATTGTGCGCGCTTCGATGTTACCCGCATAATCGACAGGCCCCCACAGACGCAGTAGGTCGAAGTGAACACTCGCCCTTATGGCAAGAGCCTCGCCACGCAACATATTGCGTGTCTGTTCGCTGTAAATTACCTCCTCGCCCTTTTTATCGAGCCACTTTATCAGATTGTTAGCATTGGCAATAACATTATAAGCATCGAGCCACGTGCGTTCAAAGCGTCCTTTTGTATTATATCCCCCATTTGTTGTCTGAGCATAGTTGTATATTGCAGTTCGGTCGTTAGCTCCTTCGGGAATAACGTCGTACATCTGTGCCAGCTGCTCCACAAGACCGAAGCTGAGGTCGCAACCATAGACACTCTCGCCCGTCATAAGCACATAAATTCCGGCCAGTGAGCTCATAAATCCATTCTCGCTCTCGAATAGGTCGTCGGCCTTAACGTCTGTCTTTGGGCTTATATCGAACCAGTCTGCGCAAGAACCGAGTGTGAGTGTGCTTGTCAGCATCAACGATACTGTATATAGAATCTTTTTCATATTCTCTTAGTTAGCTTATTATTTAAATATTATAGACATTGAAAGTGTGTAGGAACGTGCAAACGGATAGTCGAGACCACGCTCCATACGTATGGGCGAGAGACGACAAATATCGTTTGTTGTAAAGTTCAGGGCGAGTGCATCGACATTCATTCGTTCGAGCAGCGCGAATTTATCGCTACGCATACGATAGCCCACATTTATTGTCGCAAATTTAATTTCATTGTCGTCCATTATGAAACGTGTGCTTGCCGGAGTGTTTGCCCCATACTGGCTGAATCGCACGTAACGTACAACGTCGCCGGGCTTTTCCCAACGTCCCAGTCCTGCACGACGGTCGAGGTTGTTGGCAATGTTACTGTTCTCAATCTTATCGACCAGAGTGCTGTTATAGACAATACCTCCCCACTTATATGTGAATCCAAGCGTACACGAGAGGTCTTTCCAGTTAACGGAGGTCGAAATTGTACCGCTTACGTCGGGATTAGTATCGCCCACAGGTACTTTGTCGGCTGCATCCCACACAAAGGTCTTTTGCCCGTTACGCTTGAGGAACACCTCTTGTCCCGTTACCGGGTCGATACCCAACGAGCGCACTGCATAGAGTGTGGTGGTCGATTGTCCCTCTTGATAAACGGGCAATGGTGCCGATGCCGATTTCAGCTGCTCTTCGTTTATCTTACGCAGATAATCGGACACCTTACGTATCTTGTTCTTGTTGTGGTTGGCATTTATGTTCCACGTCCAATAGAATTGATTGCGAATATCCTGTACTGCAATTACGTTGAGCGTTGCATCGAATCCCTGATTCTGAAGCTCGCCGGCATTCATTGTCATTGAGCCGAATCCTGTAGATGGTGCAAGGTCGTAGTTTGTAAGCAGTTCTTTTGTTATGTTATTATAGTAGTTGAAGCTGACATTTATACGATTCTTCCAGAATCCAAGGTCGATGGCCAAGCTGGTATTATGTGTCTGAGCCCAGCCGAGGTCGGGGTTGTTCATTCCGGCAAGCACGGCTCCAAGTACCGGAAACGACTCATAGGGCTTCATTGTGCCCGAATAGGTGTAAAACTCAACAGCTTCGTAGGGGCTGAAATTCTGCTCACCCGTAACCCCATAGCTTGCTCGCAGCACAAGGTTCGATACGTAGCCTTGCAACCACTTTTCGTTGTGCGCATTCCAACGTCCACCAACCGACCAGAAAGGTACAAGCGAGTGGTCAGAGTAGCGCGACGAGGCCTCGCCACTGATATTAAAATCGAGCGAGTAGCGGTCGTCGTAGCTGTACGACAATTGTCCGATTAGTCCCATCGAGCGCGATTTTGCCTCGGTGCCGCTGGGCGACGTATCCATCTTGTTTCCAAAGATAAAATCGTTCATATGCGGGTCGGGGTATCCTGTTGCCGAGAGATTCACATAATCGTTGGCATCCTCGCTCACAGTCCAGTTTCCAAAGACACTGAGCAGATGTTTGTCGAGCACAAGGTTGTAGTTTATTCCTATATTGCTCGACCAAGAGGTCATATCTCCGGTGCTTTTTTGGTAGCTGCCTTTACGTGTAAGGTCGGTCTCTGTTGCGAAGCTCGTGTGGTCGGCCGGAAGGAATTTATCGGTATTTGCTTTTCCTTTTGTATAGGAGAGTTGTCCCGTCAGGCGCAGGTTCTTCAACAACATATATTCGAGATTCACGCTTGAGGCAATTGTAAGGCTGCTTGTCTGGTCTTTAATACCCACATTTGCGTCGTACAAGGGGTTAGTTATAAGATAGCCTTTATAATTGTCGATTACCTGTGCATATTTTCCATCGTCGCCCGTGGGACGATAATAGGGATTCAATCGTGTGTAGGACGAGAATGAGCCGTAGGGCGAGTTTTCACCCGTTGCCTCGGACAGATTCACATTGGCACGCATTGTGAAGCGTTTCTTCAGATAGGTCATACTGAAATTCACTCCCTTTGTGGCATTCTCTGACCCTTTCATCACTCCCGGTTGGAAGGCTGCGTTTACATCCAGACTGTATCGGAACACATCTGTACCACCGGCCACACTGAGCGAGTGTCTGTTCTGCACGGCGGTACGCAGCGGTTGCGAGAGCCAATAGGTGTTTACGCCACCCAATATATTACGCAGATAGCGGTTGTACTCGTTCATATCGTTGGCGTTGTCGGGATTGTACATTCCCGCCCTCCACTCTGTATCGAGTTTCTCGCGTGCATTCATCATATTGTAGTCGCTGAGGTCGGGGGCTTGCACTGTCATTGTTCCGTTGTACGACACCGAGAGTGCACCGTCGGGAGCCACTTTTGTCTCGACCACCACCACTCCGTTCGATGCTCGCGAACCGTAAATTGCAGTTGCCGCAGCATCTTTCAGGATGGTTATATTATCGACACGCTCGGGGTCGAGGTCGAGGATGCGGCTCATTGGCACAGTAAAGCCATCGAGCACAAAAAGCGGGGTATTGGGACGGCTCGATACATTGTCGAGCATAAGATCCATACTGTTCATCGAGGCTGATGTTCCAAGCGATTGGTCGCCACGAATCTGAAACTCGGGCTCGGCATTGGGGTCGGAGCCGCGCGAGTTATTTTCAAGCACTTTGAAACTGGGGTCGTAGAATTGTAATCCCTTGAGTATGTTAGTGGGGTTCATCTTCAGAAGTTCCGAGCCTTTTACTGTTACAAAGTTACCCGTGTAACTGCTCTCTTTACGTTTACTGAGGCCGGTAACAACCACCTCGCCCAAATTATCATAAGCGGGTTTAAGAGAGATTCTCATTCCTGTCTCGGGCTTTACAATCTGTTTCGAGAGTGTCTCGTAACCCATATATGAGATGCGTATAGAGCCTTTGCTACGTATGCGCAGACTGAATTTTCCGTCAACGTCGGTTATTGTGCCGCTCTCGCCTGTGGGGCCGCCGTCGGTAATCAGAATCTGTGCGGCGATAAGAGGTTCACCGGTCTCAGCATCCACGATAGTTCCCTCAATTGAAAACAATTTATCTTCTGTTGCCGGGATGCTCTCGAAAGGCTCAATAATGAGTGTGCGAGGCATCTCATATCTTATTCTGACATTCTGATTGCCCACCAGCTCGTCTATCACCTTATCCAGTGGCTTTTCTTTTACGTTAAGCGAGATTGGCTTGTCTATATTCACAAGGGTTACTCCTTGAAGCTGTAATTTTGCATCGGCAGCCTCGGCCACCTTCTCAAGCACTTTAGAAAGTGGCATATTGCTTATACGCAGAGTTATTTTTGTCTCTTTCCACTCTTGTATATTCTGAGCTTGCAAGGTTGCTGCTCCCACAAAAAACGTGAGCAACAATATTACCTTATACGGCCGGCTTAATATAGTGTCAAATACTTTCATAATTATTCGTTTTATCGAGATAGGATATATTCTACTGCAATATAGTATCGAGTATTGTAATATAATCTTTGTTTATATTGTATTTTTGCTTGTAGTCGGCATACAGGGCATCGGCGCGTTCAATCTCCTTGCCGTTTTTTATAAAATTACACAGCAAGGTGTATAACACAACGTCGCGATGAGCGCCCTCGTAGAAAGCCGCAAGCTCGGCATACATTGTCTCAAGGGTTGTGGGCATTTTATACTCGGCGGCACTTTCCTTGGCCTTTTTCTCGTTCATATAGAAACAGTAACGCATCAATAAGCCCGAATACTCGGGGTTACTGAGCGAGACAGCATCGCTGCGCAATGCGAAGCCCTCCATTATGTTCCAATAGTCGCCAATTTCCTGCTGCTCGATTGCCGTTCCTCGCACGCTTGCATACATCACAGGATACTCCATAAAGGATATATAGGCTTCAGACTCGATTCCCGCCATAATGTAAGCGGCTACATCCTCGCTCACCTGCGCCTCACTTACAGCCGCCCCGACCTTTTGCAGCAGCGCGCGCGAGTCGTCGATGCGTGCCTTGGGCTTAATATCGAGCGCAGCACATCCCAGAAGCTGACTGCGGTAACGCATCGCGCGTTTAATCTCATCAATTTTTTTCAGCAGATTGTTCACCTTAACAGCCTCGGCGCTACCACTGAATTCTACACCCACCGAGCGTCCCTCGTATCGTACATCGGCGTGTATGCTGTCGCCTTTTTGCAACAGCACTTTTGTTTTTCCGTTTATGAGCATACACACCAAACGGTCGGTTGAGAATGTATAAAGATGCTCCTCGCCGGGGTTAGTGTAAAACTCCTGAGCAATCAGAGGCGATTGCACACAATCGAAATAGACCTTTTCGGCCTTGTAACCATACACACAGGCGCTCAATGTCGCCGTCTCTTGCGCCTTTAGCCCTGTGGAAAACAGAGCAAAAGCACAAACTGCAATAGCAATAATTTTTTTCATAGTCATTTATTCGGTTTTTACTTAGAAGCTGTTCAAATTTCTTTCAAGAAGAGCTATAAAAGCTTCTATAAGATAAGATTCTGTTTGAATTTCCAAAAAAGTTTTTCCTATATTGGAAACTTGGAGATATAAATTCAAACGGTTTCTAATCTAAATTTAAACAGTTTCTTAATGTTTGTGGTTAAAATAATCACAAAAATATATTATATTATTTTAAAAAACATAATGAATCTAAAAAAACAGCACCCGACACCCCTGTTTATAACTATTTTAAACATTTTATAACTAAAAGGCGCTGTGTCAAAATGTAATTTTTGACACAGCGCCTTTTGGCTTGCAAGAATTGACAAAATACAAGGCACTGAAATTTAAGGCTAAAGGAGTGTACATCGGCACTCGACCGAGCCTTAATATCGATAACAACAAAGTATTTTGTTAATTATGACGCCGCCTTTTAATCGGTATCCGGGTTATTATGCCTGCAACATCAGCATCGATAGTGCTTCGTTCTCTTCGTGCTCCATAATCTCGCGCTCGCCCTCGCCTTTATCATTTATTCCACACAGATGCAGAATACCATGCACAATCACACGATGAAGCTCCTGCAAATACGAGACGCCCAATTGCTCACTGTTACTGAGCACTGTGTCGAGGCTTATAAACAGGTCGCCCGAGATTACATTCTCCTCGGTGTAGTCGAATGTAATTATATCGGTGTAATAGTCGTGTTGCAGATACTCGCGATTAACCTCAAGAATCTTCTCGTCGTCGCAAAAGATATATGCAATTTCACCGACTTTCTTTCCGTGGCAGGCGGCTACTTTTTTTATCCACGCCGAGACCTCGCGGCGCTTTATCGCGGGCATCTTAACCCCTTCGGTCTGATAACTTATCATAGTTGCTAAAATTTTTGGTTGAATGTAATTTTCCCCTTTTCATCGGTTATTTTCACCGTTATTTTATCATTATCCACCGATAGGTCGATAACGCTTTTATTATCGTTTATAACCAATGGGAATTTATTGCCTGAGACCCCTCTGTCGATGAAAAAGTGCTTGTGAGTGTGCCCCGAAAGCACAAGGTCTATTTTTGCTTTATTGAAGATTGGGACAAACAATGCGTTAAGTTCCTTTACCGCGTGCCCCTCGGGCGAGTTATCCTCGGTGGGGTCTATTGGCGGTATGTGCATTAGCACAATTCTGTTGCGTGTCGAACGGAAACGCTTGCTCTTAATCTGCTCTTCGAGCCAACGAGCTTGTTCCTTACGATAATCGTCGAAACGGTTAATTCCGCCATAAACGGGGTGAGTGTCGGGCTTATCCTCGCCCGTATCAAGAACAATTACTGCAGTCGAGCCATAATAGTAGATACTGTAGAATTTACCATCGGGACGCGCCACATAATCGCCATACAAACGTCCTAAATTACCGCGTGTCTCGTGGTTGCCTCGCACCGCCACGAAAGGTTTATTGCGTGCAAAAAGTTCCACAGAAACATCAATAAAACCATTATAAGGAACGTCGGCTTTTTCAATGTGGCTCACCATATCTCCAAGATAGAACACAGCCTCGGCGCTGTCGAGTTTAGAATGCCCCAGCAGCGTGCGCACTTTTTGAGCATTGTCGTGCCCGTCATTTATAACCACAAACGAGCAACTATCCATCTGCCGAGGTGTTGTAACAAATTTCTCCCATTGCGTGGCTATACTATCGCCATAGACTATCTTATATGGACGAAACTCTTTCATTTCCTTGGCTACAAGGCGGTAACTGTATTCGCGCCCTGCCTCAAGCCCCGTGATTCTTATTGCATTCTGTGTATTATAAGCCTCGACAAGACCATCGTTGATAGAGTAGAAGCATCGAGGCTCGCTCCACTCGTCCGACGTTACCTCGACCCACGAAAATGCACGGTGCGAGGTAGTAAAAAAAACTGTTACTCCATCTGTGGCCATATTCTGAAGATAAGGGCCGTGATTAAATCTAAAATCATCGGCAGCGGCACAAAGCGTGCCACAAACAAGAAACAGTGATAAAATAAGTCTCTTTAGCATAATTGTAATTGTGGTCTGTTATTATCCGAAAAATATATATCCTATGACTATTGCAGCGAGTATTCCGGCGGCATCGGCAATAAGCCCGCAAGTTACCGCGTGCCCTGTTTTTCGTATGCCCACACTACCAAAATAGACTGCGATTATATAGAAAGTAGTATCGGTTGCACCCTGAAAAAGACAGGCCAAACGTCCGGCAAACGAATCTACACCGTAGGTGGTCATTGCATCAATCATCATACCACGTGCGCCACTGCCGCTAAGAGGCTTCATAAGCGCCGTGGGGAGCGCCCCCACAAAATCGGAGTTTCCACCCAAAGCCTCGACACACCAAGCAACTGCACCGATAATAACGTCCATTCCACCCGAGGCGCGAAACACTCCCACAGCCACAAGAATTGCCACAAGATAGGGAATAATTCTAACAGCCGTCGTAAAGCCCTCTTTTGCCCCCTCGATAAACGCCTCATAGACATTAACCTTGCGCACAACGCCCGAGACAATAAACAGAGCAATTATAGTGAACAGAAGCACATTGGCAAGGGTTGTCGAGAAGAGTTCAACCTGCACGCGCGAGAGCGAAGCGACACCCCACGTACCCGCAGCCAAAAACAGTGTAACTCCCAACAAGAAGAGCATCATTGTACGGTTGAACAAATTTATGCGCTGATATATACTTGTTGCAATAAGTCCCGCCACAGTCGATACAGTCGTTGCCAAAAGTATGGGGATAAAGACATCGGTGGGCTGCGCTGCACCCAGCTGTGTACGATAAAGAAGCACACTCATTGGGATGAGCGTCAGTCCCGATGTATTAAGCACAAGGAACATAATCATTGGGTTGGTAGCCTTGTCTTTTTGAGGGTTAAGCTCTTGCAACTCCTGCATAGCCTTGAGCCCCATAGGTGTAGCCGCATTATCAAGCCCCAGCATATTTGCTGCAATATTCATAAACATTGTACCCGTTACAGGATGGCCTTTTGGAATATCGGGGAATATTTTGTTAAATATTGGTGTAAGCATCCTTGCAAGAGCATCTACAAGACCTCCACGCTCGCCAATCTTCATAAGTCCCATCCACAACGAGAGTACGCCCGTCAGACCCAACGAAATCTCAAATGCGCTCTTCGAGGTATCGAATGTCGAATTCATTATTGCGGGGAACACATCTGTATCGCCAAAAAAGACGAGGCGGCATAGTGCTATCACAAACGCCGCAAGGAAAAATGCCACCCATATATAATTCAACACCATAGCTGCAAATATTATTTCAAAAATTCGTCAATCTGTTGCGCCACGCGATAGGCGGGCTCGCCCCGCATAACAATGTTTCCGTCTCCATCAATGAGCAGAAGCATTGGAATTGAGGTTATTCCGTATGCAGCAGCAACCTCGGCGCTACCGCCCGCAGGGTCGCACAACTGTGTCCAGTTTAGCCCCAATGATGCAATTCCCTCTTTCCACTCCTCGGACGATGAATCGAGTGAGACGCCTATTACCGCCACTCCTCGACCTGCATAATCGGCTGCGAGTTTTTTAAGTATCGGGGCCTCTTGTCGGCAGGGCACGCACCAGCTTGCCCAAAAATCGAGCAGGGTGTATTTATTACGCTGTACAATGTCAGACAACAGCACCTGACGGCCATCTGCGTCGGGAAGCTCGAAATTTATGTATGGACAGCCCACTGCTGTTGCCAATGCCCGCATATGGCTCTCGGCATCGATTTTTACACGCGAGTACATTGCCTCGAAGCGTTCGTCGCGCAACCGCTCGGGCACTAACGACATTATAGAGTGTAGCTCTTGCGGGGTAAAGTACTCCTCGGATTGTGTCAGAAGAAACGCCCCAAGTGCATTATCGACATTCTCGCCAATTACCTTTTGCAGCATTGCCACGAACGAGGATTTTGCATCAGCAACCACCCGGCTCAGGCTGTCGCGCTGTGTCTCACTGAGTGCTGTGTTGGCTACAAGATAGTTGCCCACAAGCTCGACACCGCGTGCCATCTTGGCGCGCTCCGAGAAGAATCGCTGCATATCATTGTTCAACGGAGTACCCCGGCGGCGCAAACCATTTTTTATCTGTACGTCAATATTGCCATTCTCAAGCACCACAGGGCCGCCGTCGAGTGCCATCGACGATAGCAACATACGCACCACAGGCGTGTCTTGCCTGCCGACAAATTCGAAACGCCCATCTTTTACTACCGCCGAGTCGGTGGGTGTAAAACTGGCATCGAGGCGTGCAAGATAAACCATTGTACCATCCTTGGCGGCAGGATACTCACCACTTATTTTGTATTCATTTTCGGCGCAGGCTATCGGCAGCAGCGCCACCGCGCCTATAATAAGTTTTTTTATATTCTTTATCATAATGTTTCGTTTATACTGTTAATGTATTCAAGAACCTCGATGCGACCCTGTGCCGTCTCGGACGAGGTTACAAAAACCGGAGGAAGCTCTTCCCACTGTTCAAGCAGACGTTCCTTGTAGGCCTTTATATTAAGCCCCAGCTGAGTTTTTTTCAGTTTGTCGGCCTTTGTGAAGATTATTGCAAACGGCACACCATTCTCGCCCAACCATTCAAAAAACTCAAGGTCGATTTTCTGAGGTTCGTGGCGCGAGTCGATGAGCACAAATAGCAGCGTCATTTGCTCCCTATCGAGCACATATGTCGAGATTATATGCTCAAGCGCTTCGGTCTGCGACTTACTGCGCTTGGCATAGCCGTAACCGGGAAGATCGACCAAATACCACTCATCGTTTACGATAAAATGGTTAATGAGCAGTGTTTTTCCGGGCATCGAAGAGGTCATTGCCAGCTTACTGTTCTTTGTAAGCATATTTATGAGGCTCGATTTTCCCACATTGGAACGACCTATAAAAGCATACTCGGGCTTGCCATCTTGCGGACATTTTTTTATGTCGGTGTTGCTTATCACAAATCGGGCCGACTTTATCTCAATTTTCTTCATTCCTACATTAGAAACCTTTTCAATTTTCACAAAAAAATCTCTTATGGAAGCCATTAAACGATATAAATTCAAACAGCTTCTTAAAAAAAGTCATCAGACTTTATTCTTTAATCAGAATGCGAATATACTATTTCTTTCGCTAAAATGAGTGAGAAAATCCAAAAAAAGCGGCAGCAGCAACAATAAACATCGAAAATCCCCTTTTTATACACATTTTTTACCTATCTTCGCAAATTGTAAAATGAGCCCCGATGACACAGGAATATCCATCGACACTACTCGAAAAAGCCGTAAATGAATTCAGCAAGCTGCCCGGAATAGGACGAAAAACCGCCACACGCCTTGTGTTGCATCTGCTGCGTAAGCCCGAGGACGAGGTTGCCTCATTCTCGGACGCCATTATACGCCTCAAGCGCGAGGCCGTCTATTGCCGCGAGTGCCACAGTATCTCGGACAGCGAGATTTGTCCCATCTGTGCCAATCCCTCGCGCGACCACTCTATAATATGCGTAGTCGAGAACATTCAAGATGTGATGGCCGTCGAGAATACAATGCAGTTCCGCGGGGTGTATCACGTGCTGGGCGGGGTAATTTCGCCGATGGACGGAATATCGCCGGGCGACCTGCACATCGAGAGCCTCATCGAGCGTGTGGCCTCGGGCGAGGTAAAGGAGATTATTCTTGCGCTAAGCTCCACAATGGAGGGCGACACGACGAACTTTTACATCTACCGCAAGTTGCAGCAATACGACGTTAAGCTATCGGTCATTGCACGCGGAATATCGGTGGGCGACGAACTTGAATATGCCGACGAGATTACCCTCGGACGCTCCATTGTGAACCGCACACCCTTTACAGGAAAAACATTTTAAACACACCACTATGAACGAGAATTTAGAGATTGCCGAGAAGAAAAGAAAATCGCTGCTTCTCCTTTATTGGCTGATGCTTCCGACGGCATTAGCCCACACCATTATGTGTTTTACAGGATTATTATCGCCCGGCGGCATAGACGATGTAACAATATTGTATCAATACGAATTAACCGCAGTTGCCTCATTGGCTGTTGTGCCATTTGGAATATGGTTCTACAATCATATGATAAAAAAGGCCGACAAAGAGGACATTGCAGCGTGGTGCATCAGCTACTTTAATTACACGTTGATACGCTGCGCCTCTTGCGCGTTCCCCATAATAACGGGTGGTATATTATATTTTGCTTCGGGAAAGGATACATCGCTCTATTACGTTGCATTCGGTATTTTGGCCTATCTTTACGTCTATCCAAGCAACCGCGAGCTTATAAAATTGCTCAACGGCGAAACAGACAAATAACCCCCAACACACACAGAATGAAACTGTCGATTGTCATAGTCAGCTACAATGTAAAATACTTCCTTGAGCAGTGTCTGCGCTCAGTGGAGAGGGCTGCCACGGGCATCGACACCGAGATTATTGTGGTCGATAATGCCTCGGACGACGGCTCGGGCGAGTATATCCCCGAGCGCTTCCCCAACATAAAGTGGATAGCCTGCAAAGAGAATGGCGGATTCTCGCACGGCAACAATGTTGGATTCTCGCACGCCACAGGCCGCTATCTACTGATGCTGAACCCCGACACAATCGTTACGCGCGAGGCACTGCACCGCAGCATCGAGTTTATGGACACCCACCCCGAGGCAGGTGCCGTGGGCGTAAAAATGACGAACAAAGACGGTACATTTGCAATGGAGTCGCGCCGCGGAATTGTAACCCCGTGGGTCAGTCTGTGCAAGGCCACCGGACTGTGCCGCCGCTACCCACAGAGCCGCCTGTTCGGGCACTACTATATGAGCTATCTCGACAAAGAGCAGATAAACCCCATTGAAATGGTGTCGGGCGCCTGTATGTTCCTGCGCAAAGAGATATTGGACAAAATAGGATTCCTCGACGAAGACTTTTTTATGTATTGGGAGGACAGCGACCTATCCTACCGCATACTGCGTAGCGGATACAAAAACTACTATCTTCCCTACCCCATTTTCCACTACAAAGGCGAGAGCTCTATAAAGAGCAAACTGCGCTACCGCTATTGGCTTTACTCGTCGTTGCAGATATTCTTCAAAAAGCATTTTCCGCTCTACCACATACTATCATACATCCCTCTAAAGATTGTTGTAGCACTGCTCAAATTGCGCATTCACTACACCAACCCCCTAATCCACGGAAAAAATTGGGAAAAATGGGAAGAGCCTCCCAAACGCTTCATTGTGCTTGGCAGCGACAGAGCGATAGAGCAGATAAAAAGCATCCTTGCCGCCAATGGACAAACCGAGCAGCACCTATACATAAGAGCCGACGAGCAGACACTGCCACAGGGACACCTATCGACCGACAACACAAACGGCACCTACAACTACGTACTCTACGACAGTGAGAGCTACTCCTACGACCGTATGATAAGCCTGCTGCAACAAACCCCCGGCAACACCCTGCGTCTGGCAACATACTCCACAAGCACCAAAGTACTCATCACCGACGACGGCACAGTTTACACCCTGCAATAACCACGCAACAATGGCAAACAATTGGTTAAAAAACGAGAGAATAACCCTGCGAAGCCCCGAGCCCGAAGACCTTGAGCTGCTCTACCGAATGGAGAACGACAGCACACTGTGGAGCGTAGGCTGCAACACACTGCCCTACTCGCGCTACACACTGCGCAGATACCTTGAACAATCGACACAAGACCTCTACGCCGAGCATCAGGCACGCTTCATCATCACCCTTAACGACGGCACACAAGCAGGAATGATAGACCTTGCCGATTTTTCGCCCCTGCACGCCCGCGCCGAAGTGTGCATAGGCCTTTTGAGTGAATATCGCCACAAAGGAGTAGCAAGCGAGGCCTTAGAGCTCCTGTGCGCCTACGCGTTCGACTATCTCAATCTGCACCAGCTATACGCCTATGTCCCCACCGACAATGCCGACAGCCTCGCCCTTTTCCAAAGAGCCGGATTCAAAGAGAGTGCTACACTGAAAGAGTGGCTCAAGCGGGACGGCGGCCACCAAGATGTAAAACTCTTTCAACTAATAAAGGAGTAAAAACAGAGCTCTTCTTTATCGGGCACCCCCCGGCAAGCATTAAAAAGTCATTGCCGCGTAAGAGAAACACCCGATGCACAATCCTTTTTCTCGTCCTCAAGCAAACGACGCTTACGCTCAATCAACTCCCCCTCACGCCGTCCAAAATAACCACCCATTGAACCATTGGCAGCAACAACACGGTGGCACGGCACCTCGGGAGCAAAGGGATTACGTCGGAGCGCCTGCCCCACAGCCTGCGCACTGCGACATCCGATGCGACGCGCAAGCTCGCCATAGGTAACAGTCTCACCCTTAGCGACATTCAGCAATTCAAGATACACCCTGCGCTGAAAAGGCGTTATCTCAGTCGATAGCTCTATCTTTTTGCGTATATCCATAATTCCCCCGGGGGTAAACTTAAAATATGATGTGCAAAAATAATACTTTTTTATATTTATTGTTAATGACAAAGAACGCCCCACAAAAAAAACGACAACACTGCAATAGAACTAAACGAGACGATATTACCCATCTTTTACATTGCCAAACTTTTTCCTTGCGATATATACACGGTTTTTCACAGTCGTGGGTGAAACTTCCAAAATTCTTGCAATCTCGTCGCAATCGTATCCCGAAGCCATAAGTTTCGCCACCACTCTAAACTCCTCGGGTAGATTATCGATACACTCGACAGGAATATTTTGAGTTGTCGCCTCATCGGTACAAGCACTTTTCCGTGTTTTATAAAGATTGAGCACCGTTTCCACTGCACAACGGGTAAAATCGACGCCCGAGGAAATATCGCCACGCCTGCGATACAACAGCAACACCGCCTCTTGATAGAGTTCCAAGGCCACCATCGGACTATCGACGATAGCATTCGCACGCTTCATTATTATCTCTCTTGCCCCGCTTAATTCACTCAAAAATTCTTTTTCTGTCATTGTATTTTTTGTTTATGTTTGTTAAATAACACCATATCGAAAGAATTGTATTTAAAAGAAGATAAATTTAAGCAATTTTAACATTGACCGCAAATTCCCTTTAGATGTTCAGTCAATCTATCAGTACAGAGCAAGTGTTGATATTATAATAAATGTATCAAGGTAATCAATAAGTTAACCACCTTGATACATTCTTATTTTGTGTTGGTCTAACCTAAAAGATTATAATTACCAATCTTCATTTTCATTACCTACTAACCATTTTTTACAGCTTCTTCAATTTTATCTATTATTACATTAGAATATGCATGTGCCATAATCAGAGCCTTTGAAGAGGTTTTCTTGTGAGAATCTTTAGGAACGAATGGAAAACATTTATCCAAGGTCCAATTCTCATCTGAGCGCACAGGGACAGTTCCACCCATTGCACCCATTATTCCGCCTCCAACAGCTTTGACTACAGAATAGAAAGGTACGGTGTATGTTACACGAATCTTGTTATCTTTAATGTCGCACTTGATAACAGGCTTCAAGTTAACATTATATGAGTTCATGCCACCTGTATGTTGAGCAATGCCTTCAACAAATCCTTGGGCAATTATTGTTCCAAGTTCTTTGTCATTCAACTGAATTACAGAGTTGGCATCATTGAAGGTTGCACTAAACCAATAGTTAAGAAGAACATACAATTGGTCTTTTGTCTTATTGGGTGTTTCAATTACTTGAACATATGTAAGCGCATTGTTTTTATCCAGTTCTAAAGATGAAGCAAGGTTTTTAGCTGCATCAACCCATTTTTCACCATACTTTTCTTTTGCATACTCTTCAAGCTCTTCTGCTCTCATAATTTGAGCATTTGCACAAATTACCATTGTACAACAAGCTACCAAACTTAAAAATATCTTTTTCATATAATAGAGGTTGTACTTAGGCTCGTCAGTACATTAGAATTATTTTTACTATACATATAAAAGAAAGTGTGAGCCTACATTAGTCCTTATCCAAATGGTAGGCCTTCGACTGCCTTGTATAGTAGATAAGAAAAAACAGCTCACACCTTTGGCTATATATGTTGATACACATATAACAAACCAAAGGAAGAACGTCCTTTACTTATTCCAACTATACGGGGAGTTGTCGAAGTTCACCATTTTGGAATAAAGCTAAAACGCTTCCAATATATATGTCCGTTGCTTATACAACGATACAAAGGTAGGAAGATTTTAGCAATTGGCCGCACTTTGTGAGCTGTTATTTTCTCAAAATCTTGTTTAGCTCCTCTCTACTATTAAATTGATATACCTTCCCTCTAATCTTGATAAACCCCTCTATAGCCCCAAGAAACTAAATAATCAATACCCACACTCCTTAAAAGGTCTTTCTTTTGTAGGCGTTGTTTGCAAGAATTTCAAACCGCCTTCTGTAATTCTATATCTGCCACGAGATACAGTTTCAAGCATTCCTATTTTTTCTAAATTCCATTTTGCCCAACCTACCCTATGATGTATAACGGCAGCCTTGCCACTTGGTAGCAATCGCTCCTTTTCTTCTTTAGATAAACGAAATACAGTTGACATATATTCTACGCACTCTTTCAAAGAATGAATATTATTATCACTCATATACTGCAAAAGAGGAAGCATACACTCTGTGATTTTTGGTATCATATTAGTCAGTTTTATAACATTATTCTTATTCGCTGGTAAGTTACTTATTTTGATAAATCAATTATCAATTTACAAAAATATTTATCGCTTGCAATTTAGTAAATCGTAACTCCACCTAAAAATGAATCAAAAAAAACGACAAACGAAAATACTCGCTTGTCGCCTTTTGTCGGAATGAGGCGACTCGAACGCCCGACCCCTACGTCCCGAACGTAGTGCGCT
>CAYYEL010000031.1:0-24723 GCA_964470845.1 uncultured Bacteroidaceae bacterium
ATTTTGTTGCACTTCTATCTTGACAGTATGAATGTGAAGGATGTTGCTGTGGTTGTTTCTGCCCACTTATTGTAATTCCAGACCATCGAGCAGATTAAGGTAAATTTCCATTCCTTGTTTAATTTCGCTTGCAAGAATGTACTCGTTGGCGGTGTGCGAGCGAGTCGAGTCGCCCGGGCCTATTTTTAATGTAGGCAGGCTCAGAAGTGCTTGGTTGGATAGTGTGGGTGAGCCGAATGGGGTTAATCCTATACTCAGCGCACGTTGTACAAGGGGGTGCTCGCAGGCTATGTTCGATGAGTTGAGGCGTAGCGAGCGGGGGCATACATCGGATGTAACATTGTCTTTTATAATATCGAGCAGCTCTTGGTTGCTGTAACACTCGTTGCTGCGCACGTCAACCACAAATGAGCAACTGTCGGGGATTACATTGTGCTGTGTGCCGGCGTTAATCTGTGTTACGCTCATACGAACGTCGCCAAGAAGAGGCGAGCTTTTGGGGAGTTTATGGCTGCGCAGCCACTCAATATCGTGCATTGCCTTGTAGATGGCGTTGAGGCCGTTGTTGCGGGCTGCGTGTCCGGCAATGCCGTGGGCTGTGCAGTCGAGCACCATTAGTCCCTTTTCGGCTATTGCCGGTTGCATAGATGTTGGCTCGCCTACAATGGCACAGGCTATGGGAGGCAGCAAGGGGAGCACTGCTTCGATTCCATTCTTTCCCGATACCTCTTCCTCGGCCGAGGCCAAAAATATTGTGTTGTATTTCTGCTTGTTGCGGCATAGGGTGTAAAATACCTGCAACAGGGCCACCAACGAGCCACCGTCGTCGTTGCTGCCGAGGCCGGTGATGCGGTCGCCATCAATTTTTGGGGTAAAGGGTGGGGTACTCCAGTTGGCAACGGGCTTTACTGTGTCGATGTGTGCATCAAGCAGCAGTGTGGGGCGCTTGGCGTCAAAATCGGGACACACGCACCATATATTATTTATGTGGCGGCGAATATCTACCCTGAATGGGGCGCTTCTTGCGATGAATGTTTGCAGGCGGTCGGCAGCATCGCTCTCTTCGCGGCTTGTCGATGGGGTGCTTATGAGTACTTGCAATAGCTCTATTGCTTGTTGTATTTGTTGTTGTGTGATTTTCATATTGTATGTTACCCGGGCTTTAGAGGCTGTTTTAATTTATAATATTCCTGCTTTTGTTCTATTAAGAAACTGACAACATAAATTTAAACACTCTTTTTTGCAAAAATATTATTGCGCACACGAAGTTACGAAACATTTTTTATTTTGCATACAAAATAGAGCCTATTTGTAACGAAAGGTTGTTGCGCCTCTCTTTTATCTCAAATAAAAGTTGTATCTTCGCGGCCGGAAACTAAAGATAAAGAAGATAATATGATAACTTCCGACCAATTAAAGGATATTAAAGAGAGGACTGCGGCGCTTAAACAGTATCTCTCTATCGACGAGAAGATTATGCAGGTTGAAGAGGAGCAGTTGCGTACGCAGGCTCCCGGATTCTGGGACGACGCCAAGGCTGCCGAGGCTCAGATGAAAAAGGTTAAAGCACTGCAAGGCTGGATAGAGGATTATAAGGAGGTAAGCAATCGTACCGAGGAGGTGGAGCTTGCAATGGAGATGTTCCGCGAAGAGATGGTCGAGGAGAGTGAGGTGGACGATGCTTACTCGCGTGCCCTTACTGCTATCGAGGAGCTTGAGCTCAAGAATATGCTGCGTCAAGAGGCCGACGAGATGGATTGTGTGCTGAAAATAAACTCGGGTGCAGGCGGTACCGAGGCTCAGGATTGGGCGAGTATGCTTATGCGTATGTATATGCGCTGGGCCGAGGCTAACGGCTATAAGGTGGCTGTTGCCAACCTTCAAGAGGCCGAGGATGCAGGTATAAAAACTGTTACCCTTGAGCTTCAGGGACCATACGCCTATGGCTACTTAAAGGGCGAGAATGGTGTGCACCGTTTGGTACGTGTGAGCCCCTACAATGCACAGGGCAAACGTATGACCTCTTTCAGTTCGGTGTTTGTTACTCCGCTTGTCGATGACAGTATTGAGGTTGTTATCGAGCCTGCACGTGTGTCGTGGGATACTTTCCGCAGCGGCGGTGCAGGTGGACAGAATGTGAACAAGGTTGAGTCGGGAGTGCGTCTGCGCTATCAGTATAAAGACCCTTACACCGGCGTCGAGGAGGAGATTCTTATTGAGAACACCGAGACACGCGACCAACCTAAAAATAAAGAGAATGCTATGCGTCAGTTGCGCTCAATTCTGTATAATAAGGAGATGCAGCACCGTATGGAGGAGCAGTCCAAGGTTGAGGCCGGAAAAAAGAAAATTGAATGGGGTTCACAAATTCGTAGCTATGTATTCGACGACCGTCGTGTAAAAGACCATCGTACCGGGCATCAGACATCCGACGTTGGCGGAGTGATGGATGGCAAAATTGACGGCTTTATCAAGGCTTATCTGATGGAGTTTGGTGGCGAGGAGTAAAAGGCTATGGCAATAGAAATTGAGAGGAAATTTCTTGTCGAGGGAGCTGACTACCGCTGCTTGGCGCACAGCTGCGACCGCATCGTGCAGGGCTATCTGTGTCGTCAGAATGGGAATTCGGTGCGTGTGCGTCTGCGTGGCGAGCGTGGTTATCTGACAATAAAAGGCCCGTCGCTCGACGGTGGGCTCAGCCGCTATGAGTGGGAGCGCGAAATTTCACGCTCCGAGGCCGAGGAGCTCTTGCAGTTGTGTGGCAGCGCCAAAATAGACAAACGTCGCTATCTTGTGGAGTATGCCGGGCATACGTTCGAGGTTGACGAGTTTTATGGTGATAACGAGGGTCTTGTGGTGGCCGAGATTGAGCTGACCGATAAGGATGAGCCCTTTGAGCGTCCATCGTTTTTAGGGCGTGAGGTTACGGGCGAGGCTCGTTATTATAACTCGCATCTTACACGTTTCCCTTATAAAGATTGGTAAGGTGGCTCTTGCAGGGGAGTAAATGATTTTTGTAAAGCGAGTATAGTTTAAGGAGGGGTGGCCTTTGTAGCTCACTCCTCCTTAATGTGTTTTCTGTGCAGGTGATATTTTTTGATTATCGGCCTTGTTACGAATAGGCTGAATATCACTGCAAAGAGTACTCCGAGCGTGTTAAAGAGAAAATCGTAAAAATCGCCTTTGCGTGTGGCAGTCAGTGTCGATTGGGCAATCTCAAGCCCTCCGCTGAAGACTATCGGCAGTATTACTGCTCCCGAAATAATGCTCTTGTAATTCAGCTTTTTGTGCGAGCACAAATACTCGAACCACAGAGTAGTACAAAGGCCTGCGTACATTATAAAATGTACCACTTTGTCGATGTGTTTACCTGTAACGAGTGGCTTGTTCGATGTGTAGAACAGTGTAAGATACATAATTGCCGCTATTATAATGAGTGATAGAGGGTAGCGGTATAATATGTTGTGTATATTGGTGAGTATTCGCATAGGGTACTGAAAATTTGGAGTAACGTAAAATGTGTATCGGCGCTACCGATATAATTCTAAGCGTTATTTAATACCTTTTGTTTAATAATTGGGGAAATACAATAAATTTATTGTACATTTGTATTCTATGGCGCAAAGTTACGATAAATAAATATATTCCTAATAGCTTTACTTTGTAAAATGATGAATGATTATTTTTGTTTTTCAAAAAGCAGGCGACGAGGTGCTGTTCTTCTTATTTTTCTAATAATAGTGATTGTTGTAGTTGTGCATTTGCTGTGAGCGTTATTGTGAGTTTGTTTGTTCTTTATCGTTAAAAGTGATTAAATGTAATCTTTTTTTGGTTAAATTTGCGCAATTCGGTATGTTGAAGGAGCTATATAAGAATAGTTGAAGTATATTTGTATGTAAATGTTTAATTGTCTTAAAATGTGCTGAAAATATTATAATCATAAACTCTAATTACCTATGAAAAAATTATTCAATTTGATGCTGTTGACACTTGTGGCTTTGCAAGCGTGGGCAGTTGCTCCCGAAGAGGGTAAAATTTACAAGATTGTAAGTCCGACACGAGGTAATCTGAAAATTGCCGAGGATATTTTGGAACATACGGTCTATTGTCCTATCGACCTTAACGGAAAGGTGTATCAGTATTGGATTCTCGAAAAGAGTGGTAATCTGTGGACGATAAAAAATGCTTACACAGGGCGCTATTTGCAGAATCATAATACGTTCTACCAGAGTTTTACAACGGGTACAAATGCTGCTACATTCGACATTATTGAGAATACCGGTGTAGGTGCCGATTATTACACAATCAAGAATGGTAACGGTAATATGGGACTACACTGCGATGCAGCTGCGTCGCTTGTGCCTTATATGGCCGATAGTGATTCACCCGGTGGCTCGTCGTGGAAATTCGAGCCTGTAACAATCAGTGATGAGGAGCTTGCGGCTGCGCAAAAAGAGTATGCCGATTTTGCTAAGGTGTCCGAGGGGGCCGATGAACTGATTACAAACTATTCGGCATTCTTTACCGATGAGTTGTGTATGCAACTGAAAGGCGAATATGCCTCGATGAGTGATGGTGAGCTCACTGCTGCAATGGCCGAGATTCCTGCCGACCTTGTGGCGGCTGCCTTGAAGGTGAAGAACAACAGTTGGGCCGAGTACGAAAAGGAGTTTCGCGTAAATACTTACGAGCCTTACAGCGACCCTGATGTTTGGGGAACAAAGCTTCTTACCAAGAAATATACGTGGCAGAATAACCCCACCGGTATATATGCCAACACAGCCGAGATTCTTTATGTGTTTGTTAAAGAGGATGTTCCCGCAGGTGCGACACTTGAGATAGAGACACTTACCGATAATGGCGCACGCGGTACACGCGTTCCCGTCGTGAAGGGAATGAACGTTGTACCCGTATCGCGCGACCTTCAGACAATATTTGTTATCTACAATGCAAATACCGTCGATGGAAAGGCTATTGCCGACTATCCCAATATTGATATTCGCATCGAGGGTGGTGTGCTCAACGGCTATTGGGATATTGAGCGCCACGATGATACCGACTGGGTATATATAAGTCAGAAGCTTGCTACGCATCCTTATATCATTGTAAAGGGTCGTAACTTTATTTTTAATATGGTGCGCGAGTTTATGATTCTCGATGGCTATTGCAAGGATAAAATCACTGATGCTATCGGCTGGTGGGATAATATGGCCGATTGGCAGTGGGCTATTATGGGCCTTGAGGAGGTGCGTCCCTCGCACTTTAATAATAAATTGTGTGCGCGTACACTGCCTACCGGCTATCAGTCGGCTACACACTACTATACACAGTATTTGGCGTCGTACATAAGCAATCTGCTTCCATACGATAAGATGATGAGCAATGCCGACAACTGCTGGGGTCCGGCACACGAGAATGGCCACGTGCAACAAGAGGCAATTACTCCTATCAACTGTTCCGAGGTGTCGAACAACCTGTTCTCGAACCTTGTGCTTTATAAGTTGGGACGTTGGCAGTCGCGTGGAGGCTCTATCAGCGAGATTGCAGCCGAGTATGCCGACAATCTTCCTTGGCCCTCGCGCTCGAACCACTTGATGTTGCGTATGTATTGGCAACTCTATCTGTACTATCACGTGGCGGGTAATAATCCCGAATTTTATCCCACACTCTTCAGACTGCTGCGCGAGGATCCTATTGTAAAGGTGGGAAGCTCTGATAAATCCTATATAAATAAGGGTAGCGACGACCTTCTGCATTTTGCCGAGAAATGTTGCGAGGCTTCGGGCGAGGATATGACAAACTTCTTCGAGGCTTGGGGATTCTTTGTGCCTATGAAGGAGAATCACTATGGCGACTATGCCGACTATTATCTGACATCTACCGAGGAGATGATTGCTGCCACAAAGGCTAAAATGGCCGCTTACACTAAGAAAGCAGGTGCGATAGAATTTATCGAGGATCGTGTAAAGGGTGTGCCTCGTACCGATGGCGGCAGCGGTAATAAACTTTCGCACGGAGCAAGCGTGAGCAATGCAGGTGAACTTGGACAGTTTACCGACTTTACACCCGAAAAAATGAGCACCGAGGCTAAGGGTTATATGTATACAAAGAGCTCGACTGTAATAACCCTTACTTCGGGAACGGGTGCTGTCGGATTTAAAGTGCTCGATGGCAATGGTAAGATGATTGCTTTCTCGAATAATCATAAGATTGTTCTATCGACCCAGCAAATGGCCGATGAGTTTACAGTGGTTGCTGTTCAGCCCAACGGTGAATACATCGATGTTCCATCGGCGGCAGTAGTCGGTAGCGAGGAGCAACAGCTGCAGGCGCTGAATAGTGCGCTGACCGTTGCAAAGACCTGTGTGAGCAGTGTCTCGGCCAACGGAACACAGGTGGGTTATTTCTATCCCGAGGCGGTTGAGCCTCTGAAGGCGCTTTATACCGAGGCGCTGGCAGCACGTGATAATAAGGATCAGAGTGTGCGCACATACGGCGAGTGGGCACTTTTGCTCGAAAAGACTGTGCGTGAACTTAGAAACAATTCATACGCCTATGTAGGAATTGACGAGGGCAATATTCATACTATTGTAAATCGTAGTTATACGGCATACGGCCTTGTGTGTGATAGTCGTATGCTTTCGGGTGCTTCAAACTCGGCAGTACCTCGCGATGATGAGCGTCGCTGTTGGGAGTTTGAGATAGCCGGTGCACCCGATGAGTTTTATATGAAGAGCACTGCTTCGGGGTGCTATGTAACTTCGCTTGCCGATGAGCAACAGGCAGCAGCAACCTCGGCACAAAAGAGTGCTGCTGTGGTGTTTGTTGCGCATAATAATGGCGATGCAACATATAGTTTTAATTTAAAGAACAACCCTAATATTTATCTGACAATGGATAAACAATATAAGGTTGTTGGGGGTAGCGGTGATGCTGCAAATGCAAAATGGCGTTTGACAATAAAGGAAGATAAAGCGACAGAGGGTAACAAGGTGAAACTTGCCGCTCTTATTCAGCGTGCAGACTTTATGAAGGTAGAGATGAGTGGACGCAATGTGTCGCTCGTCGATAATCTCGACGAGTATAAGGTGGCTCTTGGTAAAGTGGCTTCGGAGGCTTCGGCAGCCGAGTCGCCTATGCGTGTTAAGATGGCTATTGATGCTCTTGCTGCCGAGATAGCAAAGGTCGAGGCTACGTATATTCTTCTGCCCGATAATCATCGTGGAACAGGCGTTGTTTACTACTATCTTATTAAGAATGTCGAGACAGGATATTATTGCAGCGTTGATACTGAGGCAACAACTGCGCAGTTGTCAAATACAGTAAGATGTGTCTCTACTGCCTTGGATAACCCGTTGACAGTTTGGGAATTCTGGGCAACCGATAATGAGAATGAGTTTAGAATCTCGAACGTCGAGACTGATAATATGCTATATACAAGCAATCGTTTTTATCAGAAGGTCGATGGTGCCGAGGAGGCTACAATCTACACATTTACAGTTGATAAGGAGAAAAAGGCTTTGACAATTGGTAGCGGTAATAAATATTGGCAGATACTTAGTAATTCTGCAGTGAGAAGTATGTTGGCGCCCAGCTATTGGAAACTCGAACTGGTTGGCGGAATAATGGAAGGAATTGAGGAGACGGTTGCCGATGGTGAGGCTGCAAAGGGTATCTACGATCTTCAGGGACGCCGTCTCAAGGAGATTGTTACTCCCGGCTTGTACATCGTCGATGGTAAGATGCGACTTGTGAAATAACGGATTAAAGGATAATTGCGTCTCTTTCAGGACTGTTTATCGGTCGAAGCGGCGCGGGTAAATACTATTGCCGTCGGTTCTTAAAAAACCGACGGCAATAGTATTTTAGGTGGTGAATGTTGTGCCGATGCTCTGTTTTTGTATTGGAGGTTTGTAAGAATTAACAAACTACTTCGTTGTTATCAATATTAAGGCTCGGTCGAGTACTAATGTGCACTCCTTTCGCCTTAAATCTCAACGCCTTGTATTTTGCCAATTCTTACAAACCTAAAAGAGTTGTGCCAAAAATTTCATTTTGGCACAACTCTTTCGACTAAAGAATCGAGGCTGCCCGGCTTAGAATGGCAGGTCGTCGGTCTCGTTCTGTGCGCTAAAATCGGGTGCGCTCACTTTGGGAGCGTTCACCTGAGGTGCTGCATCGTAAGGGGCGGCTGTGGCTGCTGCGGGAGCAACGCCACGCTCTACTTTCCAAGCGCGAATATCGTTGTACCAACGGCCGTTGTATTCGCGTGCGTTGATGTCGAACGATACGGTCATCTCTTCGCCGGCCTGAATATTGAACTGTGCTATTTTATCTGCTCCAAATACGTTGAAGCACATTTTGCGGGGGTACTGTTCGTGTGTCTCAAGTACATACTCCTGCATTTTCCACTCGTTTCCTGTCTTTGAGATACCGCCTCTCTCGGGCAGCACTGCAATGATTTTTCCTATAATTTCCATAATTCGATTCAAATACTTGGCGAAAGTAATTCATTTCTTTGAAAAAAACGAGGAATCATAGCCATTTTTGATAAATTATTTCAGTTTGTTTCTTTGTATTAACTATGCTTTTCATTATCTTCGCAGAATAATAGGTGTGCAATTTTGTGTGCTTTTTATGTAGTGAACCCGAAAAAACAATTAAAAAACAAATATTATGAACTTTACTGTATCAAGCTCTCTGCTGTCATCGCGCCTGCAGACTATCAGCCGAGTAATAAACTCAAAAAATACAATTCCTGTGCTCGATTGTTTCTTGTTCGAGCTTTGTGGGACTAAACTTACATTGACTGCATCCGACCCCGATAATACGTTGAATACCTCGTTCGAGGTTATTGAGTGTTCCGAGGATTTTAGTTTTGCAATATCTTCAAAAATTCTAATCGACTCGCTTAAGGAGATTTCGGAGCAGCCTTTGCGTTTCGAGGTCAATAAAGAGACGCTTGAGCTTACCATCTACTATCTTAACGGAAAGTACAGTATGGTGGGGCAGAATGCCGAGGAGTATCCCGCTGCGCCTGTATTGGGCGAGGGGGCTGTAAAGATTGCTATCCCTAACAGTGTGCTCTCGAACGGAATTTCGTGCTCGCTGTTTGCTGCTGCCGACGATGAGATTCGTCCGGCAATGTGCGGTGTGTATTTCGATTTTACCCCCGAGAATGTAACTTTTGTTGCGTCGGACGGACATAAATTGGCTCGCTGTCGCGACTATTCTGTAACGGGTGCCGAAAAATCGGCTTTTATCCTGCCAAAGAAGCCTGCAACGCTTCTGAAGAATCTTTTGGGTAAGGACGAGCAAGAGGAGGTGGTGCTTGAGTTTGACGGTCGTTTTGCGACATTCGCTATGGGCGAGTATGAGCTTGTGTGTCGTCTGCTCGACTATCGCTACCCCAACTATAATGCCGTAATTCCGCAGAATAATCCTCATAAACTCATTGTCGATAGAGCTGCTCTCATCGGTACGCTGCGCCGTGTGGCAATCTTCTCGTCGCAGGTGAGCCTCATAAAATTGCATATTGAGAGTGGTAAGATGATAATCTCGGCGCAGAATCCCGACTTTTCGACAGCTGCCGAGGAGAGCATCACTTGTAACTACGACAGTGTGCCTATGAATATTGGCTTCCGCGCATCGTTGCTCATTGATATGCTCAATAATATCCCCGGACAGGATGTGGTTATTGAGCTTGCCGACCCTTCGCGTGCGGGTGTTATTGTGCCTGCCGAGCAGGGTGAGAAACAGGAACTGTTGATGTTGCTTCTGCCTGTGATGATAGCAGAGTAAGGGGTGGCTTTTCTGATGAGGGGATAATCACTCGCTCTATACACAATTCTTACAAAAAAAAGAGGATGCGTCGGAATGTATATTTTGCCGCACCCTCTTAATCTGTAAAAATAACAAGCTCAAAATAAAGTCTTATGAAACTCAATCTGAAAAATCCAATAATATTCTTCGACCTTGAAACAACGGGTGTTGATGTGTCAAAAGACCGCATCGTCGAAATTTGCTATATAAAAGTGTGGCCCAATGGTAACGAGGTGTCGCGCACAATGCGCATAAACCCGGGCATACATATTCCCCAACAATCGACTGCTGTACACGGAATAAAAGACGAGGATGTAAAGGATTGCCCTCTCTTTAAAGATGTTGCCAAGGAGATTGCCAATGACTTTCAGGGGTGCGATATTGCGGGATTCAATTCTAACCGCTTCGACCTGCCTATGCTGGCCGAGGAGTTTCTGCGTGCGCAGGTAGATATTGACCTTAGTCGCCACCGCGCTATTGACGTGCAGGTGATTTATCATAAATTGGAACAACGCACACTGTCGGCGGCTTATAAATTCTACTGTGATGCCGAGCTTGTAGATGCCCATAGTGCGCTGGCCGATACACGTGCAACATACGAGATTCTTCAGGCGCAGCTCGACCGTTATCCCGAGGTTCTGAAGAATGATATGGAATTCTTGTCGGAATTTTCGTCGTTCACAAGAAATGTGGATTTTGCAGGGCGTATGATATATGACGATGCAGGCAACGAGATTATAAATTTCGGAAAGTATAAGGGTGAGAAGGTCGAGACGGTGCTTGCACGCGACCCGGCTTACTATGCTTGGATTATGAACGGTGATTTTCCGCTTAATACTAAACAGGTGCTCACACGCATAAAACTGCGTGGAATGAAAAAATAAATAAGAACTTAGGGATATGCTGAAAGGAAAGAAAATAGTGCTGGGGATTACCGGTAGCATAGCTGCTTATAAGGCGGCGCTGCTTGTGCGTTTGCTCGTTAAGGAGGGGGCCGAGGTGCAGGTTGTAATGACGCAGTCGGCCAAGGAGTTTATCACTCCGCTTACCTTATCGACCCTCTCGGGGCGTGCGGTGTTGAGTGGGTTTTTCCATTCGGATAGTGGAGCGTGGAACAGCCACGTAGAGTTGGGATTATGGGCCGATGCTATGATTATAGCGCCTGCAACAGCTTCGACTATCGGTAAAATGGCCGGTGGCATTGCCGATAATCTGCTTGTAACAACCTATCTGTCGATGAAAGCTCCGGTACTTGTTGCTCCGGCAATGGATCTTGATATGTATGCTCACCCATCGACACAGCGTAATCTTGATATTTTGCGTTCGTATGGCAATCATATAATAGAACCTGCCGAGGGCGAGCTTGCAAGCCATCTGAAAGGTAAGGGACGTATGGAAGAACCGCAGAATATAGTTGAGAGACTGAAAGAACTTTTTTTTGTGAAAGGGCCGCTTGCCGGTAAAAAAATTCTGGTAACAGCCGGCCCTACATATGAAAAAATAGACCCTGTACGTTTCATAGGAAATTATTCATCGGGTAAGATGGGCTTTGCAATTGCCGAGGAGTGTGTGCGGGCAGGTGCCGAGGTTACGCTTGTGGCCGGCCCTGTGTCGCTCTCAACACCGCATAAGGCAATAAAGCGTGTAGATGTGGAGTCGGCACGTGAGATGCACGCTGCCTCTGTTGCTGCTTTTCAGGGGTGCGATGCGGCCGTGCTCTGTGCCGCTGTTGCCGATTATCGTCCGTCGGTGCAGGCCGATAAAAAAATTAAGCGCACCGATGATAATATGACAATAGAGCTTGAGGCTAATCCTGATATTGCAGCTTCTTTGGGTGAGTGTAAGCGGGGGGGGCAGATACTTGCGGGGTTTGCGCTTGAGACTAACGATGCTCAGGCCAACGCTCGTATTAAATTGAAAAAGAAAAATCTCGATTTTATCGTGCTTAACTCGCTTGAAGATAAGGGTGCAGGCTTTGCTGTCGATACAAATAAGGTAACTATTATCGACAATGAGGGTGCAACCGAATATCCTCTAAAGAGCAAGGCCTCGGTGGCACGAGATATTGTGGCGCATCTTGCACGACTGTTTATGGTGCTTATGTTGTTGTTTGCTCCGTCGGCGGCCGATGCGCAGGAGCTTAATGCAACCGTCAGTCTTAACACATCAAAGGTGCAGGGTACAAATACAGAGGTTTTTACGGTGCTCAAGGACGCTCTGACCGAGTTTATCAATAACCGTAAATGGACTGAGTATAGTTACGAGGAGTACGAGCGTATAACCTGTAACTTTACATTTATTGTCGATGCTTACTCGGACGACGGCTCGTTTACCTGCTCGCTTATGGTGCAGGGCTCGCGTCCGGTGTTCGGCTCGACCTATTCTTCGACAATTTTCAAGTACGAGGATAAGGGTATAAAATTTACCTATCAGCCTTACGACCGATTAGAGTTTAACGAGGATAATCTCGATAATAATCTCACAGCGGTGATTGCTTTTTATGCCTATCTGATAATAGGCCTTGATATGGATTCTATGGGCGAGCTTGGTGGCAGTGATTTTCTGAACAAAGCGCTGAATATTGCGGGTAATGCACAGAATTTGGGCGACAGCGGCTGGCGGGCCGGAAGCAGTAATAATAATCGATACACGGTAATTGACGACTATATGAACGGTGCAATGGAGCCTCTGCGCAGGCTTTACTATAAATATCACCGTTTGGGGCTCGATACAATGTTCAAGGATGCCGAGGCAGGACGAAAAATTATAACCGAGTGTATGACAATGCTTCAAGAGGCCTATAATAATCGCCCGTTGGCTTATATGACTAAACTTTTTACCGAGTATAAACAGGATGAATTTGTGAACCTCTACTCTTTTGAGGGAGGAGCCGACGAGAAGCAAGAGGTTGTGAAAATTCTATCCGAGATTAACCCCTCGCAGTCGGATGCTTGGGATAAGATTCTTAGAACACGATAATAGAGTATATGCTAAAATCGCTTAAGATAGATAATTTTGCCCTTATAGACCATCTTGAGATTAACCTTGCAAACGGTTTCTCGGTTATTACCGGTGAGACGGGAACGGGAAAGTCGGTGTTTCTGGGGGCAATATCAATGATGTTGGGACAGCGCTCAGACGTAAAGATGGTGCGCGAGGGGGCAGGACGTTGTATAATAGAAGGGGTTTTTGACCTTTCGGGATACAATCTGCAACCTTTCTTCGAGCTTAACGACCTTGAATATGACGAGGCCGAGTGTATTGTGCGTCGCGAGGTGTCGGTGGCGGGGCGCAGTCGGGCTTTTATAAATGACACACCTGTTACGGTTACGCAACTCAAGGAGCTTGGCGTTGCACTCATAGATATACACTCGCAGCATCAGAATTTGTTGTTGGGCGACAGAAATTTTCAGTTGAATGTACTCGATACGTTGGGCTGCGGCAACAAAGAGCTTGACGAGTATGCGGCTCTTTATGACGAGTATAGGGCTGTACGCAACAGGCTCGACGCTCTAAAAGAGGAACTTGAGAAGAGCCGCAGGGACGAGGATTTTATGCGTTTCCAGCTTGACGAGATTGAGGCGTTATCGTTGCACGAGGATGAGCAGGAGGCTCTTGAGCAGGAGCAGATGCAATTGTCGCACGCCGAGGATATTAAAGCAGCTCTGTGTGGAGCGCTTGCCATTATTGACGGTGAGGGCGAACGTAGTCTCTTGCAATCGGTGCGCGAGGCGGCAACGACACTTGCACGTGTGGCGTCTCACTATTCTGCGGCTGCTGAACTATCTGAGCGCTTAGAGGCAAATTACATCGAGCTTAAAGATTGTTGCAGCGAGTTGAATTATCGTGCCGAGGAGGTGGTGTTCTCGCCCGAAAGGCTTGAGTTTGTCGATAGACGCCTCTCGGCAATATATGACCTTGAAAAGAAGCACCGTGTAGATTCGCCGAGCGGGCTTCTTGAATTTGCCCGGGAGATGCGCGAGCGCTTGCAGCATATTGAGGGTGGCGACGAGGAGATTGTTGCGCTTGAGAAGAGGCTTAAGAGTGTTACCCGACAGACAGCCGAGGCGGCATCGAGGCTCACTGCCAAGCGACGCGAAGCGGCGCAGATGCTGCAAGAGAAAATCACTGCAATACTCGTTACGTTGGGAATGCCGCTCATACGGTTCGGGGTGGATTTTTCGGCGAGCGCAGATTTTACAGCGCAGGGGACGGATGTTGTACGTTTCCTCTTCTCGGCCAACAGTATAAGCCCTATGCAGCCTTTGTCCGAGGTGGCATCGGGTGGTGAGATGGCGCGTGTGATGCTTGCGTTAAAGTCTTTGATTGCCGACAGTGTGCAGCAACCCACACTTATCTTCGACGAGATTGATACAGGTATTTCGGGTATTCTTGCCGAGAGAATGGGGCGTCTGATGAAACAGATGGGCAGCATAAACCATCAGGTGATAAGTATTACTCATCTGCCGCAGGTGGCGGCGCTGGGTGCGGCACACTATAAGGTGTATAAAGAGGAGGGCCTCGGTGGTACAAAGACAAATATTGTGGAGCTTAGGGGCGAGGAACGTGTGCGCGAGATTGCTCAGATGATGAGTGGCGAGAAACTCACAGAAGCGGCGCTTGACAATGCTCGCCTGCTGCTTGATGGTATAAACTGATATTGATAAATAAAAAAAAGAGCAATAAAATGGTTAATACAAATGAAATGATTTTTGGAGTGCGTGCAGTGCTTGAGGCTCTTGAGGCCGGAAAAGAGGTGGATAAGATTCTCGTTAAACGAGATATTCAGAGCGAGCTCTCGCGCGAACTTTTCGCAGCACTCAAGGGGCGTACAATTCCTGTCGTTCGTGTGCCGGTCGAGAAACTGAACCGCATCACACGTAAGAATCATCAGGGAGTAATTGCATTTATCTCGGCGGTGGAGTATGCTCACGTGGATACTGTTGTACCTACGCTTTACGAGGAGGGAAAAGTGCCTTTTCTTGTGCTTCTCGATGGAATTACCGATGTGCGTAATTTTGGTTCGATTGCTCGTACCTGCGACTGTGCAGGAGTGGATGCAATAATAATTCCGGCGCATGGCAGTGTAACAGTAAATGCCGATGCTGTAAAAACCTCGGCCGGAGCGTTGCACACACTGCCCGTATGTCGCGAGAAGAATATTACCGAGACGTTGCGCTATCTTAAGGAGTCGGGTGTGCGCATCGTGTGTGCAACAGAAAAGGGTACAATGAGCTACACACGTAGTAATTATACCGAGCCTGTGTGTGTTGTGATGGGGGCCGAGGATACGGGAATTCCTGTTGAGCATCTGCGTCTGTGCGACGATTGGGTTTCAATTCCTCAATTCGGTAATATAGAGTCGTTGAATGTATCGGTGGCAACGGGCGTTATTCTGTACGAGGCGGTGCGTCAGCGTCATCAAGGCGAGTAACGTAACAATGAATATAATACTCCTCTAAAGTTATTGCCAATGAGATTTTTAAATTTATTTTTGTTGCTTGTGGTTGCGGTCGGCAGCCTATTTGCGGCCAAAGAGCCCAAAGAGGTAGCGGGTGTAAGAAAATCGTTAGCCGTAATTCTTGTATATAACGACGGTAAATTGCTTCGTAACGGATTCGGAGTTTTTGTGGGCGAGAAAGGCGAAGTGTTGTCGTCTTATTCGCTTTTTCAAGATGCCGACAGCGCCGTGTGTGTTGATGTTGCAGGAAGGGTGCGTCCTATTGAGTGTATCGTAGGTGCCGATGATATTTATGATTGCATAAAGGTTCGTGCAGCGTGGGATAAAAAAATAAAGCCGCTTAAAATTGCCGCAAATGCAGCCTCGGAGGGAGATGTCCTTTATATGGTTGCCTCGGTATCAAAAAAGAGTGCACCCGCCGAACAGCTTATTGTTTCGGACGTTGCAACGGTGTCGAGTGTGGCATACTATACGTTCCAAAAGCCATTGCCTGCTGTTTATCAGTCGGCACCGGTGGTGAGCGAGAGTGGCGAGCTTGTGGCTCTTGTGCAACCCTCGGCTGTAAGTGATACCATTCGCAGTTATGCAATTGCAGCATCTTTTGTGGATGCTCTTGCGACAACCTCGCTTACATATAACAGCTCGTTGTTTGAGAATATTGATATTAAGCGTGCGCTTCCGCCTACACAGAAAGAGGCTCTTACAACGCTTTATCTGTTACAGGGACTTTCGTCCGGGAGCGACAGGAATAAATTCCTTGAGCCGCTTTTCGATTATATCGACGAATATCCGCAAAGCTACGAGGGGCATTTGATGCTTGCCGAACATTACGCCACTGCCGATAGCGCTTTTGACAAGGCTCGTACCGAGTGGGACGAGGCTCTGAGGTTGACCGACCGTCGCGACGATGTTTACTACAATATTTCAAAGGTGTTTACCGGGGCGGTGGCACGATACGCCGCAGGCAACGACTCTGTGGCTGTGCAATTTGTGGATAGTGCTCTTGTCAATATCAATAAGGCTATTGCAATAAAATGCGAGCCTCTCTATCTTAATTTCAAAGCCGAGTTGCATTTTGCCAAGGGTGATTTTGCCGATGCCTACGACTGCTACGAGGCTCTCTCGCGCACTAATATGAGCAGTGCCGATGTTTATGCGGCTGCTGCGAAATGTAAAGAGGCGCTTGACGAGCTTGACGCTGCAATAGTGCTGATGGACAGCGCTGTTGCAACATTCGGCTCGTTACCGGTAGGGGCTATGGCGCCTTATATGCTCAATAGAGCAATGCTTAAACATAAGGCAGGGCGTGCACGCGAGGCTGTACTCGATTTTAATGAATATGAGAATCTGCGTGAGGGTAAACTGACTGCGCCTTTCTATTATATGCGCGAGCAAGCCGAGTATGATGCAAGAATGTACCAGCAGGCTCTCGCTGACATTGAACTTGCAATTTATATGCAGCCCGACGAACCGCTCTATCTTATAGAGAAGGCTCGTTTGTGCTATCGTGTTAAGATGGTCGATGAGGCGCTCTTGTCTCTTGCGCGTGCTGTGGAGCTTGTGCCCGAGAGCCCTGACGTGCACTATCTTGTGGGGCGCTGTCATCTTTATAAGGGTGATAATGCGATGGCCAAGGAGGCCTTTATGAGAGCTAAGGAGTATGGGCATCCCGATGCCGAGGCTCGCCTTGCCGATATTGACAAGCAGTAGAAACTGTTTCTTATGTACAGTTGTTACCGAATATATAACAAAGATTTTCAATATAAATAAGAAGATTATGAGACTTATTTCTTTTTTATCACTGTGTGTGTTGGCATTGACCGCTTCGGCCGATGATTTTAGGATTGTGGGTAAGGCCTCGGCCGATGCTGATGGTAAAAAGCTGTATCTTATCGACCAAAATACGCTTGTAAAAGTCGATTCGTGTATAGTAGCCGGCGGTGTATTCGAGTTTAAGGGTAGTACCGACGAACAACTTTTGTTTGAGCTTAAAGGCGTCGATAATCAAGGGCGCAGGAAGGTGTATATATTTGTGCAACCCGCATCGACGGTAATAGCAGATGTAGCCGCTGTGCCTGCAAAAGTATCGGACGACGGTGGGCTGAATGATATTTTAGCTGCAATTGAGGATAGTGTAAATGTTAAAAATAATGCTCTGAATGCGAGGGTGCAGCAGTTGGCCGCCGAGGGTAAAAATCGCGACGAAATTGCCGCAATAATTAACCCTGACATCGAGGCTTTCTATGATATTTATCGTAAGGGCATTGATAATAACAAGGATAATATGGTGGGGGCGTATTTATTGGCAACGGTGGCCCCGCAATTCTATCCGTCATTGGGCGAGCTCGAAGAGGCGATGGCACAGGTGAAATATGCCGATAAGATTGCTTTTATTCGACAGATTAAGGGTGAATTTTTGAAAGCGGGTGCTACACAGCCCGGGGCAATGTTTGTCGATTTTGAGGGATTGGCGCTTGATGGCAGCCCCTCGAAACTATCGGATTATGTGGGGAAGGGCCGATATGTGCTTGTCGATTTTTGGGCGTCGTGGTGCGGCCCTTGTAAACGCGAGATTCCTCATCTGCTGGAGTTGCAGAATAAATACGGTGGCGATAAATTCACAGTGCTTGGTGTGAATGTGTGGGACGAGGAGGCTAAATTTAAGGCGGCTCTTGAGAGTGAGGGGATAAACTATCCTCAGATTTTTGTTCCACGCAACAACAAGGATAATGCCACTGAATTGTATGGCATTAAGGGTATTCCGCAGATTATTCTTTTTGGTCCTGATGGTAAAATAATCAAGCGCGACCTTCGAGGCGATGAAATGAAGGCTCTTGTCGGGGAGAAGATGAAATAGTCGCCGATGGACAGCGCAGGGTTTAAACAGTGATAGACGCCTAAATAGGCGTCTATCACTGTTTAAACCACTCTAAGCAGATGACCTCGGTTGTCTGCCCATCGATGCTGCACTTTGCCGAGGGGCGTTCATCGACCAACCACAAAATATTGTCGTGGGCGTCGGTAACGACAAATTGCCGCTGCTTTTCTATTATGCTGCGTTTGCGGTCGGTGAGATAGTCGCTCACCAGCTTGCTCCCGCGCATCCCGAACGGCGCGAAGCGGTCGCCTCTCTTTGTGGGGCGCAGTATAAGGGGGAGTGCCACCTTGCGAGCGTCGAGTGTGGCAATGTTATGCTGCTTGGGAATTGTACCGTCGAATGGCTCTTTTCTTACTCTTATAGTGCCGTATGGGGTGCTTGTGTCGCCCTCCTGCGGCAGGGTTATTGTTTGGCCGAATTGTTCGCCATTGGGGGTAACTATCAGCTGATTGCGGTCTTTTATAACTGTGTAGTCGGCACTTTTGTAGCATTGTCCGCAGCCGCTGTCTATGCTGCCGATAATGTCGGCTGTCTGTGCGCTGTTGAAGCCTAAGGGGGCGAGTATCTCGTGCAATAGTGTTTGGGGTGAGGGCTCATTTTTAATGGCCTCAAGGTCGATTCTGTTGCCCGAGTATATGTGTGTAATGCTCTCTCTAAGGGCGCTGTCGTAGATGTTCTCGGCCTCGGCAATGCGCTCGGCGGTCTCGGCGAGTGTTTGCAGTATTGAGGGGTTTATTTGTGCCATAAGAGGCAGAATTTCTAACCTTATTTTGTTGCGCGTGTAGTCGCTTTTAAGGTTGGTGCTGTCGGTGATGTATTTCTCGCCGCAGACTTTTAGGTATTGTAGAATGTCGCTTCGGTCGATGCACAGAAGCGGGCGTATTATGTACCCGTTGCGGGGGCGTATGCCGTGCAGTCCTCTAAGGCCACAGCCGCGCATAAGGTTCAGCAGCAGTGTCTCGGCGCTGTCGTCGCGGTGGTGGGCAACGGCAATTGCTAAGGCTTTCTGTTGTGTGCGTATCTGCTCAAAGGCTGTGTAGCGCTGGGTGCGTGCAGCCATTTCTATTGATACTTTATTTTTGCGGGCATATTTTTCGGTGTCAAACTCTACAATTTGCAGTGGAATGTTTAGCCTTTTGCACAGTGCCTCGACAAAATATTGGTCGCGCATACTCTCCTCGCCACGCAGATGGAAATTACAGTGAACGGCGATGCAATCGTAACGCAGCCGATGCAGAATGTGAAGCAGGGCAACAGAGTCGGCTCCGCCGCTTAGGGCCACAAGTACTCGTGCACCGTCGGGCAGGAGTGTGTGTCGGGCAATGTATCGGGCTACGGTGTGCTGCATCTTTCTTGTTTTTTGTATCTGTGTTAAACAAAAAGTGTGTGCGGGTTGTTGTTTCTTTTGCTTGGTTTGTTTGTGCGTGTAACGCAGAAGGTTATGAGCAAAGTTACGCAAATATTCTTTTTATGTTTATAGTTGCATTGATTATTTCTGTTTTTGATGCTGTTTTGTCGCTATTTTCCTTGTTTTAGCAAAAAAAGTGTGCTCTTTTCTTGGCTTTTATAAAAAGTGTTTCTATCTTTGCACTCGCTAAGCAATAGCGCTCGGTACCTTGGATGAGTGGCTTAGTCAGCGGTCTGCAAAACCGTGTACGGCGGTTCGAATCCGCCAGGTACCTCAAAAGGATGTGCAAATTTCAGGCACATCCTTTTTCTTTTTCTCGGAGTGATTGCTTAAAAGACAAGCGTCTAACGCTTTTTTAAGATATAATAATTTAGATTGACAGGGTTATGAGTAATTCAAATACTTTTCTAAAGGGTCTTTTTGTGGGGCTTCTGTTTTTTGTTACATCGGCTTTGTGTCTCTGTGCGCAGGAGGCTGATTCGGTGCTTGTGTCGCATTTAAAGGTTGTTGACCTTGGGCTGTCGGTCGATTGGGCCGGATATAATATAGGTGCAAGCTCGCCCGAGCAGAGTGGCGACTATTTTTCTTGGGGTGAGACGACTGTAAAGAATAGTTATTATCGTTCGAGATATATTCATTATAAGGATGAGGCTTTTGTTAATTTAGGTACGTCTATTAGTGGCACAGAGTATGATGCTGCAACTGCTGCGTGGGGTAAGGGCTGGCGTCTGCCATCGCAGGCAGAGGTCGAGGAGTTGCGCGACGAGTGCGACTGGGAGTGGGTTACTTATCGAGGTGTGCAGGGCTGCAAGGTTACAGGGCCCAGCGGAAATTCTATTTTTCTGCCTGCAGCCGGCATATTCTGGGGTGGTGATAAGCAGAGTGTCGGCGAGGAGGGCTGGTACTGGATGGGTGATGCCACCGAGGATGCTGAGTGTGCAAAAATTATATATTTCGATGCGTCGCGTTATTCGCCCGATTTTCTTGCCATAATGGATGTTGTAGATCCTATTACCGAGGCTAAGAGGATAGGTGGACAGACGATTCGTGCTGTGTGTGAACGCGGGGGTGTTGACAGTGTGGCTGTGCCTGCTGATTCTGTCTCTGCTGTAAATTGATTAGATTATGGCCGATAATTATCTTGAGAGGCGTCAGGAGAGCTATCGTGAACAGTCGGGGCAAAGGGCTGTAAAAAGGTCGTCTGTTTCGCTCGTTGGGCTTGCTCAGAGGGTGCAGGCTGCCTCTTTTGATACTTCGTATAGAGTGCGCCCCGACCAATTATGCAGAATGGTCGAGGCTGCGAGTGTGATAGGGGGCTCTTGTGTGCAATGTTATATTGTTCCTGCTTGCGGAGCTGCGGTTGTTGCCTGTGAGTTTGACGGCTCGGCCCAATGGTGCGATGCGTTTATCTTGCTGGGACTTTATGGTGCGACAGAGAATGAGCATCTGATTTCTGTGGGACGCTGCTTGCAGATGATGCAGTTGCAGGCCGCCGAGATGGGCCTGTGTGTGGAGTTTACTCTCTCTCTTAATGCTGCAAGCGTGGCCGCTGCTCTTGAGCTCTCTTTTAAACCGCTTGTGTTGCTTGCTGTGGGAAAGCCTGCAAAATAGTGGCCTTGTGGTTATTTTATTACGCTGTTAAGTTTTTTTACAAATTCTTTAAGAACGGCCTTACAGCTTTTGTCTCCACGGAAGTGTGCGGTCATTATAATTTCGCCGCTTCGCAGGTCGGTGATTGTGGCTGTGAATCGTGTAAATGCGTAATAAAATACGTCATAGTAATAGTGGTAATCTAAATCAAGAATGTAAAGTGAGTTAAATTCTTGTGTGTATGTGAATTCATTATGCTGCGACGATTGACCATAGTTGCTATCAAGGTTGAATGCTTTTTTAGCCGAGCCGTATGACATTAGTTTGTAACCGTTGCTTTGCAATTGGTATTGAAGTTCGCCCAGTGCATCGCTTCCGTCATTTGTTGCTTGGTTGATGGTGATAGGGTTTTTACGTGAATAGGTGTGGTCGCTGTTTATGTGTACCTTAACGCTTCCGCACGAGATTAGCAGTGTGCTTAGAATAAGCAGGGTGAGAGTTTTTTTTATATTTGTCCTTTTTAGAAGTTAATAATGCGCTTCTTTACGATTGAACACAAAATGTGCAGACAATCGTCATACACCTCAGAGCTCACCACAAGCCATAACACCATATGAGAAAGTCTGCACAATGCGCAAACTCTCTTAGGTGCTAATTGTTTGTTCTTTTTTTGTCTCTAAGGTGGTGAATCTGAGGTTAAGAACAAATATGTCTGTCATCGGGCTGATGACGGTGCAAATATAGTGGCTTTTATTCTATTTTCCAAAATAAAAAGCGAGTGTGTTTTTTACACACTCGCTTTCTTTGTTTGTTGATTGCTGCTTTTTATGCGTCAATCTTGGCATTTATGGCGTTTTTCTCGATAAATTCGCGGCGAGGACCAACGTCGTCGCCCATAAGCATCGAGAATATGCGGTCGGCCTCTTGGGCGTCGCGCACTGTTACCTGCTTTAGGGTGCGTGTCTCGGGATCCATTGTGGTTGTCCACAACTGCTCGGGGTTCATCTCTCCAAGACCTTTGTAGCGCTGTATCTTGATGTCTTTTTCGTTTCCGCCGGCATATTCCTGTACAAAGGCGTTTTTCTCTTCGTCGTTGTAACAGTAACGGCTCACTTTGCCCTTTGTGCAGAGGTACAGAGGGGGTTGTGCCATATAAAGGTGGCCTCCCTCGATTATCTCGGGCATATAGCGGAAGAAGAGTGTCATAATGAGTGTGCCGATGTGTGCTCCATCGACGTCGGCATCGGACATTATTATCACTTTGTGGTAACGCAGTTTTTCGATATTGGCTTTTTTGCTGTCTTCGGGGTCGAGGCCGAAACGTACGCCTAATGCTTGTATTATGTTGTTGACCTCGTCGCTCTCGAAGGCTTTGTGCCACATTACTTTCTCTACGTTAAGAATCTTACCGCGCAGAGGCAGAATCGCTTGGAAGCGGTTCTTGCGACCTTGCTTGGCCGAACCACCGGCCGAGTCTCCCTCGACAAGGAAAAGCTCGCAGTTGGCAGGGTCTTTGTCCGAGCAGTCGGCCAATTTTCCGGGCATTCCGCAACCGCCCATTGGGCTCTTGCGCTGTACGCTCTCGCGTGCTTTGCGGGCTGCTATACGTGCTGTCGCTGCAAGAATTACTTTATCGACTATCATCTTGGCCTCTTTGGGGTGCTCTTCGAGGTAGTACGATAGTGCCTCGCCCACAGCTTGGTCAACGGCGCCTGTTACTTCGTTGTTACCCAATTTGGTCTTTGTCTGTCCCTCGAATTGTGGCTCGGATACTTTTACCGATACGATGGCTGTGAGGCCCTCGCGGAAGTCTTCGCCCGATATTTCGACCTTGGCCTTTTCAAGGGCTTTTGTGTCGTCGGCATATTTTTTGAGGGTGCGGGTGAGGGCGCGGCGGAAGCCTGCAAGGTGGGTACCACCCTCTATTGTGTTGATGTTGTTGACGTAGGAGTGTACATTCTCGCTGTAACCGTCGTTGTATATGATGGCTGCCTCGATGGGAATGCCTTGCTTCTCGGTATTTAGGTATATTACGTCGGCAATCAGGGGGGTGCGCGATTGGTCGATGTAGCGGACAAATTCTTTAAGTCCCTCGGTCGAGTAGAATGTGTCGCGCTTGTAAGCGCCGTCGGCGTCTGTCTCGCGCATATCACATAGGGTGATGGTTATTCCTGCATTAAGGAATGCGAGCTCGCGCAGACGTGTGGCCAGAATCTCGTATTTGTATTCGGTAACAACGAAAATGCTATCGTCGGGCTGGAATGTCTGACGTGTACCGCGGATTGAGGTCTCGCCTGTGCAGTGTACTTGGTCGAGGGGCTTGCCGCACGAGTAATTCTGCTCGTAGTGCTTGCCGTCGCGAAATACCTCGGTCTTCATATGCTTTGAAAGGGCGTTTACACACGATACGCCCACTCCGTGCAGTCCTCCCGAGACTTTGTACGAGTCTTTGTTGAATTTACCTCCGGCGTGCAATACTGTCATTACTACTTCGAGAGCCGACTTGTTCTCTTTCTCGTGCATATCGACGGGGATTCCGCGGCCGTTGTCTTGAACGGTTATTGAGTTTCCGGGGTTTATTGTTACTTCGATGTGTGTACAGTATCCTGCCATAGCCTCGTCGATAGAGTTATCGACTACCTCGTAAACAAGGTGATGCAGACCCTTCTCACTGATGTCGCCAATGTACATCGCGGGGCGTTTGCGCACTGCCTCAAGGCCTTCGAGAACCTGAATGCTGTCGGCAGAATAATTTGCTGCCTGATTGTTCTTTATCTCTTCACTCATAGGGTGTTATTGTCGCTTTTTATGTTATCTCATAAACTGAACAAAATTACAAAAAAAAGGTGGATTGCGCAAGGGCTTTTTACGAAAAAAAGAGTGTTTGTCGAGGCTTTTTGAACGCTTTTTTAACGGCTGTCTGCGGGTGGCTCTCGGATGTGGAGTAGTAGGTGCAAAACGCAAAGGCCGGATGCTGTTCATCCGGCCTTGTGTTAGGTAAATATATGTTCTTGAAACTTAGGCTAATTTTGCAATGCTTGCGCAAAGACCTGACTTGAGGTTGGCTGCCTTGTTCTTGTGGATGAGACCACGCTTTGCCATTCTGTCAAGCATTTTCTGTACCTCGGGGAACTTTGCAAGTGCCTCCTCTTTGTTTGTCATAGCACGCAGGCTGCGTACTGCTGAACGCATATTCTTACCGTAGTAACGGTTTTGCAGATTTCTCTTCTCTGTCTGACGGATTCTTTTGAGTGATGATTTATGGTTTGCCATCTCTTCTAATTGTTTTTATCGTTTTTATTAGTAGCCCATAGGGGAATCGAACCCCTCTTTCAAGAATGAAAATCTTGCGTCCTAGCCGATAGACGAATGGGCCGTTGCTTTATTTGCTCTGTTAAAGCAGTGGTAAATGCACTTCAAGTGCTTTAAGCGGTGCAAAGGTAAAACAAATATTTTGAATAGACAAAGTTTTTTGTTGTTTTTTTTGTTTTTGCATAATATAGTGCTTGTTGTGCAGAGTCAACCAGCAAGTGCAACATTACGAAATAAATTTGTAAAAGCACT